>CAVBOS010000027.1:0-14050 GCA_963597005.1 Lachnospiraceae bacterium | reverse complement strand
ATCGCAACCTTATTGATACGGTGATACTTTTGAGCACCGAAATTCTGGCTTGTGAAGCTGATAGATGTTTGATAGAAGGAGTTCATTGCCATGTAGACAAATCCCTCGATGTTAGATGCGGCGGTGTTTCCTGCCATGACAACCGAGCCGAAGGAATTGATTGAGGACTGAACCACCATGTTTGAGAGCGAAAAAACGCATCCCTGAATTCCTGCGGGAAGTCCGATTTTGGTCATTTCGATGAGCTTGTGCTTGTTGATTCTAAGCTCGCTTATTCTAAGTCCGTATGGCTTGTCTCCGTCCTTGATGAGACAAATCACCGTGAGAGTAGCCGAAACCACCTGGGAAATGTCCGTTGCGATTGCAACGCCGGCTACGCCGAGATGAAAGACAATGACGAGGATTAGGTTGAGTATAACATTTATAATTCCTGCCGTTATCAGATAATAAAGCGGTCTTTTTGTGTCGCCGATAGCACGCAGAATCGATGCGGCATAGTTGTAGAGCATCATAGCCGGCATACCGATGAAGTAAATTCTCATGTAGAGAACAGAGAGGTCGATAACATCATCGGGGGTGCCCATAAGCTCGAGCATGGGTCTTGCGACGGCAACTCCGAGGAAAATGAGTATCACACCGAAGAGAACAGATGCAATTACCGCCGTGTGGACGGTTTCCGATAAATCTTTGTTTTGACCTGCGCCGTAATATCTTGCGACAAGAACATTCGCTCCGATTGAAAGACCGAAGAAAAGTCCGATTACAAGGTTAATGAGTGCTCCCGTTGAGCCGACGGCGGCAAGAGAGGTAGATCCCGCAAATCTTCCGACAACTATGGTGTCGGCGGCGTTAAAAAGCAGCTGAAGACAGCCTGAGAGCATAACGGGGATAGCAAAGGTGATAATTTTGCCGAGAAGAGGACCATGCGTCATGTCCATCTCGTGGGATTTAGTTTTTACAGATGCCATATAATTACACTTTCTATATACAAGAATTCAATATATTACCAATATCTTTCAATAGCCAATAGCGATTGCATAAATTCAGAATTAAGAGAGCTTGTTGGAAATTTCTCTGAGTTTCCTTTCAAGCTTAGATTTGTCGCCCGCCTTGCCTTTTCTGAACCAGGGCGAAACGATGAACGGCACGGGAATGAGGAACGCAAGTCCCGCAAGACCGTTGATAAAATAGAAAAAGAATGCGACAAGCACGAAGATTAATGAGAGTGCTCCCGAGAAAATATACGATGCCCTCGGCTTTGTGTAATGCCAGGCGATTTCTCCGCCGTCAGCGTAGGTGCCATGCATAACATCGGTTGTGTTTTTCGGTGTATCCTCGCTTATGAACATATAAAATTTGCCGTCTGCGATTTTTCCGCGAAATTCACCCGATTTAAAAGCGTTTTGTAGCGTATCCTCACGCATGAGCTTTTTCATTCTTTTCTCGAATTCTTCGGCTGAGACGCCGAGTTTCATGCGCAAGTCGGCATTGTTCTTTTTTGTGCCTTGTGTGTTTGCCATCACTCCACCTCGATTCCGAGCGACTTGAATTTCTCCACCGAGCTTTTTTCGTCCTCGTGAAGAACGGTGAAAAAGCCAAGATTGTCGGCGGCTTCAATGTTAGCTTTGTTGTCGTCAATGAAAACCGCTTCATTGGGGCTTATGCCGTATTTCTGGCAGAGTATCATATATATTCTGTCGTCAGGCTTTGTGATTTCCACCTGATAGGAGATAACGCCGCCGTCAACATATTTTAAAAAGGTGAACTGCGGCTTTGACATATTAAATGCCGTTCTGCCGTAGTTTGAGAGAAGATATATTTTGTATCCCTGCTCTTTGAGCCTTTTTATCCATCGCTCTGCGTACTCATACGGAGTTTTTCTTTTGTAAATTTCCCACACCGCATCCTCGATTAAATCGGCTATGTCGGGGTCGCTTTTTTTGAACGAATCGATGATTTCTTCGTCAGAAAGCGCACCTCGGTCAAATTCGTCCCAAAGTGTTCTGTTGAGAACGGTAGCCTTTGCGACACGGGCGGCGGTTTCCTCGTCAAAAAGGTCGGCAAAGGTCTCTTCCCAGCCGAACGGAGCGAGTACATTTCCGATGTCGAAAATGACCGTGTTTATTGATTTTTCCATAATACAATACCTCGGTACACAATAAGAAGAGACAGCACTCAATTTACTGTCATATGCAACAATATTAACACCGAGGTAAGCTAATATCAAGTACCGCACAAAAGTATTTATTGACTGAAAAGCGGAAAAGTATTATGCTAAAACCCTACAAAAACTAAGATGAGGTAACTATGACAAATTATTCAGCCGTTCTTGCCAAGGAGTTTTCGCTCCAGTCTTGGCAGACAGACAATTTGATTTCACTTATTGACGAGGGAAACACTATTCCCTTCATTGCACGATACAGAAAAGAGGCTCACGGAACTCTTGACGATCAGGTTATCCGCCAGATTTCCGAGAGGCTCACTTATTTGCGCAATCTAGACTCAAAGCGCGAGGAGACAAGAGAGCTTATTTCCGCACAGGAAAAACTAACGGACGAGATAAGCAAGGCGCTTGACAGCGCAAAGACTCTTTCGGAGATAGAAGATATTTACCGTCCGTTCAGACCGAAGAGAAAGACAAGAGCTTCCGTTGCAAAGGAAAAGGGACTCGAGCCGCTTGCAAACGAAATTCTTGAGCAGAAGAGAAACGGAAAATATCCGATTGATTATGCCGAAAATTATGTGAATGAGGAAAAGGGCGTGAAGTCGCCGGAAGACGCACTTCAGGGAGCAAAGGACATTATTGCCGAGAAAATCAGTGATGATGCCGACATTCGCAGAAGACTGAGAAACCTTGCGATGAACTATTCTAGCGTCAACGCAAAGGCGGCAAAGGACGAGGATTCCGTTTACAGAAATTACTATGATTTTTCCGAGCCGATAAAGAAGCTTGCAAACCACAGAATTCTTGCTGTTGACAGAGGCGAGAAAGAGGGCTTCTTAAAGGTAAGCGTTGCGATAAACGACGAGAGAGGCAAAGCTATTTGCGCTGAGAGCTATGTAAAGGGAAATTCTCCGTGCCGTGAGTGCATAGAGGAAGCGGCAGAGGACGCATACAGCCGTTTGATTTATCCGTCAATCGAAAGAGAGGTAAGAAACGAGCTTACTTCCCGTGCGGCAACGGATGCAATTAAGGTTTTCTCAGAGAACCTTCGCAATCTTCTCATGCAGCCTCCTGTTAAGGGCAGAGTGACTATCGGACTTGACCCGGGATACAGAACGGGCTGTAAGGTAGCCGTTGTAGATGCTACGGGAAAGGTGCTGGATACGGGAGTTGCTTACATTACTCACGGTGCAAAGGGTGAGAGAGAATCGGCAGAGAAAATTCTTGCTTTTATCAAGAAATACGGCGTAACACTTATTGCAATCGGAAACGGAACCGCTTCAAAGGAAACGGAAATCTTTACCGACAAGCTCATAAAGGACAATAATCTCAAGGTGGATTATATGGTAGTAAGCGAGGCGGGAGCTTCAGTTTATTCGGCATCCAAGCTTGCCGCTGAGGAATATCCCGAGTATGACCTCACACTCCGAAGTGCCGTTTCTATCGCACACCGACTTCAGGATCCGCTTGCAGAGCTTGTAAAGATAGACCCAAAAGCAATAGGAGTCGGGCAATACCAGCATGATATGCCGCAAAAGGAGCTTTCGAGTGCGCTGAGCGGTGTTGTCGAGGCTTGCGTTAACTCTGTCGGAGTTGATTTGAATACCGCTTCGCCGTCACTTCTCGTTAATGTTGCGGGCGTCAACAATACTATCGCAAAGAACATTATCGCTTACCGCACGGAAAACGGCGAATTCAAGTCGAGAAGCGAACTTAAAAAGGTAAGCAAGCTTGGCCCGAAGGCTTTCGAGCAGTGTGCAGGATTTTTGCGTGTTCCCGAGTCTGACAATATTCTTGATAACACAGCGGTTCACCCGGAGTCGTACACGGCGGCTAAAAAGGTGCTTGAAAGCGTAGGCTATTCCATAAAGAAGATGCCCGAGGGCGGCTTCGGCGAGCTTAAGGATAAGGTTAATTCTTACGGAAAGAAGAAATTGGCAGAAGAAATCGGAATAGGCGAGCCGACTCTTGATGATATCGTGACTGAGCTTATGCGCCCTGGAAGAGACCCGAGAGACGAGATTGAAAAGGTTATGCTCAGATCCGACATCAAAGACATGAAAGACCTCAAGGCGGGCATGGAGATAATGGGCACGGTAAGAAATGTAACCGATTTCGGTGCGTTCGTTGATATCGGTGTTCATCAGGACGGACTTGTGCACATCACCCAGATAAGCAATAAATTTATCCGCCATCCGAGTGACGTTTTAAAGGTCGGCGATATAATCAAAACATGGGTTATATCTGTCGATGAGGCTAAGGGAAGAATTTCTCTTACCATGAAAGAGCCGAAAAATAAGGATGTTAAAAAAGACAGTTCAAAGAAGTAATGAAATTTGACAGAAAGACCGACGGGCAGAGCCTGACGGTCTTTTTTGCTTTTGAGGAATTATCTTTAAAATCGTTATTTTATCATCAATTAAATTGTAAAATCAGACACGCTATGGTACAATTAGCATAATTGATAATTATTCAACATAAAAACAATTTTAAATAATATTGGGAGGAACAGATATGAGCCTTAAAATCGAAAAGAAGCATGACGATGCTTTTGATACCGTTACACTAGTCGGCAGACTGGACACAATGACCGCACCAGAGCTTGAGAGCTTTATTTCAAACGAGCTTTCAGGAGACGAAAACCTTGTTCTTGACCTTGAGGGTCTTGAGTACATTTCTTCCGCAGGTCTTCGTGTTATTCTCAAGCTTCAGAAATTAAAGAATAAGTCGGGTTCTTTAAAGCTTGTCCATGTCGGTGAGATTGTCATGGAGGTTCTCGAAATCACAGGATTTACCGATATTCTGACGATAGAGTAAGAAATATGAATGTATTAATACTTGATAACGACGAAAAAACCCTTGACGAAACCGAGGCAACCGTCAGAAAAACGATGTCGGGAGCCGATGTCTACAGCTTCAGCGAGACAGAATATGCCTTGGAGGAACTGGACGAAACAGTTTTCGACTTTGCTTTTCTCGATACCGAGCTTTCCGATATGCCGTGTATTGTTTTTGCCGAGAAGCTCAAGAAAAAATCCCCTAAGGTAAATATAATCTTCTTAACCGAAGATGACTACGAGTTTGCTTTTGACGCATTCCAGATTCACGCAAGCGGATATCTTTTGAAGCCGCCTGCCGAGAAGGACGTCAAGGAGGAAGTGGCGAACAGACGATACACCAAAAACGTGAAGGCGGTCGAGGAGAACGAATGTAAGGTAATCGCCAAGACCTTCGGTCAGTTCGACTTGCTTGTGAACGGAAAATCAGTGCATTTTAAGCGCGCAAAATCCAAGGAGGCTATCGCTTATCTCATAGACAGAGTGGGCGGCGGCGTCACGAAAAAGGATATTGCTTCCGTCATCTTTGAGGAGTCGCTTTATACAGAGAACGTTCAGGACTATCTGGGCAAAATTTTGAGAGAAATGGAAAAAACTCTCAAGGACAATGATATCGGAGAAATACTCATCAAAAGTCACAACTACTATGCGGTTGATAAGACCAAGATTAAATGTGACCTGTTTGATTTTATGGATGAGGCTAGCATTGACAAGCCGAGCTTTTTCGGCGAATACATGAGCCAGTATTCATGGGCTGAAAGCACCCTTGCAAACCTCTATTTCTTTGACGAGAAAAACGGAGGTGGCGATTATTAAAGCTTTAACAGTAGACGCAAAGTCAGAAAATCTCGATCTTGTTACGGAATTTGTCGATAATTTTCTTGAGGAAAACGACTGTCCGATGAAAACTCAGATGCAGGTGAATATTGCTATTGACGAGGTTTTCCACAATATAGTTTCGTACGCTTACACCGACAAAAAAGGTGATATTGAAATACAAATCGATTCGGACGGCCCCGTCAAGCTTGTGCTTATCTTTAAGGATAAGGGCGTTCGCTTCGACCCGCTTCAGAACACCGATCCCGACATCACGCTCTCTTCCGATGAAAGAGAAGTTGGCGGACTCGGCATTTTCATGGTGAAGAAGCTTATGGATGTCGTATCCTACTCATACGAGGACGGCATGAATATTTTGACGCTGGAAAAAACCTGGCAGAAGAGTTTTTGAGGATGAGGAATTTATATGAAAAGTAATGTATGCTACTTCTATAACGAAAACGGTATAGAGGATGTATTGGACGAAATTGAAAAAACCGCCCGTTACTGCGGTTTCACAAATAAGCAGACGCTTCAGCTAAGACTTCTTTCCGAGGAGCTTATCGGAATGATTCAGGTTTCGAGAGTCGAGTATGAGGGTCAGTTCTGGATTGAGTCGGGACTTAACAGCTGTGATCTTCACATGCAGCTTGATTTGCTTCTCGAGGATGATATAAGAAAAGAGCTTAAGAGCATAAGCGAGATTAACAGCTTAAGCAAGAGCCTTGTCGGAGATATCTACGAGTTCATCATTAACGTTATGGCAGGCAAGGCGGCAAGAATGAAGCCTGAGTGCCCGATGATGAGAGCAAGTTTTAAGGGACTCGGCACGGTGAACTGGTCGCTCACAAGCTACAAGCGTGTGCTTTCCGAGGTAGGAAACAACGAGGAGCTTGATTTCCTCTCCAAGTCGATTATCGCAAAGCTTTCCGATGATATTTTGCTCAGCACAAGAGACAATCAGGTAGAGCTTATCATTAAGAAGGATTTCTATAATGACTAAGCGGGCGAAAAAAGGAAAGCACCGCGGCCGTCTCGGCAGAGACCTTAGCATTGCGGGAATTATTTTTACGCTGTGCATAAGTATCGGTATGGGTTGTATCGGTTATGTTCCTTATTACAAAAATATGTACGCTCAGTATGAGTCGTATCAAAGAGGTATCATTAACCTTGTACTGCCACATATCGACGGTGATGACCTTGAAGAATATCTTGAAGAGGGAAACGACCTTCAGGATTACCCAAAGGTAAAGGCGTTATTCAAGGAAATTGACGAGACTCAGGAAATTCACGGTATTTTTCTTGAGGAGCTTTTGCCGGGGGCACCCGATGAAGAGGGCTACGACTATTATTTTGATCACTATGACAATATATATGTCTACAGCTGTGCAGTATCGGTGAGAAACAAGGAGCATAAGGAAATTTGTTATCTCGTTGTTGAGCTTAATGTCAATGATATGAGGGCATCGCTTAAGTATTACAGCAAGCCTATTCTCACGGGTGCGGCTATCAATGCTTTGGTTTTCTTTATCAATCTTTTCCTGTGGATAAGAAAGAGAGTTGTGAAGCCGATAAACGCATTGAACAATTCGGCTGATGCGTTCGTCAAGAGCTGCCGTGAGAAAGAAACTCCCGAGGAGCTTGCGCTCATAAAGGCCGACATAAAAACTCACGATGAGATGAGAAATCTTGCCGATTCGCTTGAAGAAATGGCTCTTGATGTTCAGAAGTCTATGATAAGCCTTCGAAACGAGACGAAAGAGAAGGAGAGAATCGATTCCGAACTTCGAATTGCCTCGGAAATTCAGCAGAGCATTTTGCCTTGCATCTTTCCGCCGTTCCCCGAGCGTGAGGAATTTGATATTTACGCAACGATGAATCCCGCAAAGGAAGTTGGCGGAGATTTCTATGATTTCTTTATGCTGGATGACAATCACCTCGGCTTTGTTGTCGGTGATGTTTCGGGCAAGGGTGTTCCTGCGGCTCTTTTCATGGTCATCGGAAAGACACTTATCAAGGATTATTCTGCATTCGGAGATTCTCTCGGAGATGTTTTCACTAAGGTTAATGACCTTTTGTGCGAGGCTAACACGAGCGGACTTTTCATCACGGCTTTTGAGGGAATACTAGACCTTACTACGGGCGAGCTTGAATTTGTAAATGCGGGCCACGAAAAGCCGTTCATTTACCGCGCCGCTGAGGAAAAGTGGGAGCTCTATCCCACAAGACCCGGCTTTGTTCTTGCCGGCATGGAGGGCATGAAGTATAAATCGGGCAAGCTGAAGCTTGAAAAGGGCGACAGAATCTTCCTTTATACCGACGGAATAAGTGAAGCGGTCAACTCGAGTGACGAACAGTACGGCAAAGACCGACTGCAAAAAGCGCTTACGGACAACAGAAAGGCAACAATCGAAGAGCTTTTGCCGCTTATCCGCAATGATGTGGACAGCTTTGTCGGCGGCATAGATCAGTTTGACGATATTACCATGCTTGGCTTGAATTTCAAGGGCGCGGCAAATAATAATGATTAACAAGAGAAAAAACGGACGCTTTAGGGCGTCCGTTTTTAACATTTCTATCTGATTTGTTGAAAACTTTGTCTGTTTGAATTACTTTGGCTGATATATCAAAGTTTGTCGGTTTCTGCATCGTTGTCGTCACTGCCATCAGCGACATCGCAAATCAAAAAACCTTCGATGTAGTCTCTTTTCATTTCTTTTAAAATTTCGAGGAGCTCATCGATGTACCAGTCGGGCATATTGTCTACGGGATTGTTTAAAGAATTTTTCGTGTTCATTGTGTCCTCCTTGATTTTTAGGTGCGGTTTAAAAAGCTTTTTGCAAAATTCAAACCGCAAATACTGATTTACTTTTTGATGAATGTATGTTTAAATAGGCTTAACAAAGCTATCGAGAAAGGATAAAAATTATGAGCAGAATTGATTTTGGTTCAAAGCCCTTTATGTACCCGATGCCCGTGCTTATAGTCGCTACATATGACGAGAACGGTGTGCCCGACGCTATGAATGCCGCATGGGGAATTGTCACGGATTTTGACGAAATTTCCATAAGCATGTCGAGCCATAAGACGACGGACAACATCGAAAAAACGGGTGCGTTCACCGTAAGTATGGCTACTGAGGATTTTGTCACCGCATGTGATTATGTCGGAGTGGAGTCGGCAAGAAAGGTTCCGAACAAATTCGAGAAGGCGGGATTTCATGCTACCAAAAGCGAAAAGGTGAATGCTCCTCTGATTGACGAGCTTCCCATGGCGCTCGAGTGTAAACTGAGAAGCTTCGAGAACGGTATTTTGGTCGGTGAGATAGTGAATGTTACCGCTGACGAGAGCGTTTTGACCGATGGTAAGATAGATCCGAAGAAGCTTAAGCCGATTTGCTTTGATCCCGTAAACAACACCTATATGAAGCTTGGCGAAGTGGTCGGAAAAGCGTTTTCGGACGGACTTAAGCTTAGATAAAAATTTTGCGGAGGAAAATTATGAGTAAGCTGTGTGATTTTTGTGACGGAATTCAGCATATCGGAATTCCGACGGAGGACCTCTGTGGTACCGTTAAATTTTATGAGGAACTCGGCTTCCAAAATGTGCATTCGGCTGAGTTCGGAGATAAGCCGAACCACGTGTGCTTTTTGAGATTCGGCAATCTCACTCTTGAATGCTACGATGAGGAGAACACCGCTAAAAATGCGGGAGCAATCAATCATATTGCGATTAACTGCAATGATATAGACGGTGCATACAAGCTCGCCCTCGAAAAGGGATATAAGATTGTAAGCAACGAAATCGAGGCATTGCCGTTCTGGTCGAAGGGAATAAGATTTTTCATAATCGAGGGACCAAATAAGGAGAGAGTGGAGATTGACCAAATTCTCTGATTTTTTTGATTGAATATTAACAAAAAGTCATTCTTTGTTTGTGAAGAATGACTTTTTTTATGTGCTGAATATTCAAATTTCAAAGTGGTAATTCGGTGAAAATGCCAAATTAATTTGCCTGTGAAGATGAGCTCTCGTAGCTGTCGGGAGTCGGTGACGGTGTGGACAGTGACGGGTCTCTGCCTATACTTACGAGAACCTCGACGGTTGAGCCGTACTCGAGAGAATCTCCCGTGTTGAAGTCACCGCCGTAGCTGATGCAAACGCCTGAATTTACTCCGCTTGAATAGGTCTCTGTTTTTTCAACAACAAAGCCCATGTCCTCAAGTTTTGTGAGTGCTTCACTGAATTTAATTCCTCGAATGTCGGGCAAGGTTCGCATGGTAGAGCCTTTGCTTACCACGATGTCTACCGTGCCGTTCTTCTCGACTCTTCCTTCGCCTGCGGGAGTCTGGTGCATGATGATTCCCTCGGCATATTCATCGCTGAATTCTTCGCTTGTCACATTGAGAGTGAACTGATATACGGTGGAGTCCTGAAGCTGAGTGAGCCAGTCGGTGTAGCTGTCGCCGACCATATCGGGCACGGTTACAGTTTCAACGGTATTGTTTTCAGTTTCCGTTTCAATCTTGTCGATATATCCTGTTATCTTGCCTGCAATGTCATAATCTGTAACAAGCCAGTAGCCTGCAAGGGCAAAGACTGCCGCCGAAAGAACGAATGAGAAGATAAGGAAAAACTTTGTCGGCAAACCGCGTCTTCTTTGCGGTGTGTAGTCATATGAGCCGGGGAGATCTCTTATCGCACTGGTTTCGCTCATGTTGCTAAGCTGTCTGGAGCTTTCCGTGAGCTCAACTCTGAAACGCTCGAAAGAGCCCGTTCTGTTCTCTTGCTTCACCTGTAATGCTGCCGCAAGAGCCTTGACGACATTTTCGGGGAGTGCGTGCAGAACTTCCTTGGCAATGAGAAGCTTGGGGTCTTTGTTTCTCTCGATTGCACTTTTTGGAAGAGTGCCTGAGAGCGCAAACAAAAGGCTTGCAGCAAAGCCGTAGACATCTGTTGTTTCCGCACAGTCGAAAAGTGTGGAATACTGCTCGTATGCCGCACAGCCCGAAACGAGGTCGGGAGCAAGATCTGTGCCTGTCTGGCGAACGGTGGGAATGCAGAAGTCGGAAAGGCGCATTTTGCCGTCACCGCAGACACGAAGGGTATCCGGTGAGATGCCAAGGTGCATAAGTCCCGATCTGTGCATAGCGGAGAGTGAACCCATCATGGGCACAAAGAGTTCCTTTGCCTGATTCCACGAAAGTGGCCCGTTTCTCTTGATATAAGACCTGAGCGTCTCGCTAGGATGATGTTCAAAAACGAGATACGAGGTGTTGTTATCCTGAAAAGCGTCTATCATTCTGAAAACGGCATTGGAGGTGCGAATTTTCGCAAGTCCTCTGGCTACCTCGGAAAATTCCTGTCTGAGCTCGCTGTAAAGGTCGGCATAGCCGTCATAGGGGTATATTCTTTTGTTGTTTCGAGTGCAAACTTCCGTTGGGGCAAATTCTCTGATGTCCACTCTCTTGCCCGAACCCGTGTCGAGTGCGGTGTAGGTGAAGCCCTCGGAGTTCTTTGCCCTGACTCTGCCGAGAATATATCTTTGCTTGAGGGCACTTCGATATGGGAGCGCACCCTCAATCTGAGGTGTTCTGTTGTTGTAACCGCAGTGCGGGCAAATCTCGCCCTTTCCGATAGTGAGATCAATCGGTTTCATGCAGTTTACGCATAAGGCTGTATTTCCTGATGGCATTTAACTTTCTCCTTGAAAAATGCTTATTTTTGATTAGGTGTTTTTAGTCTGTAACAAGCTTAATTTTATCACAAGTTTCTTTCCTTGTAAATGAATTGAAATGAATTACGACTGTGAGCTTTCAAACCTTACATTGCAAAAGTCCGTTAAGGTGTGCTAAACTGTCGGTACAAATTATTTTGAAAATAACCGAAAGGAAGAATTAAGATGAGAGCAGTAGTACAGCGTGTGCACAAGGCACACATCACGATAGATCACGAGATTGAAAGAGAGACAGGCGAGGGCTTGGTTGTTTTTCTCGGAGTTATGGAGGGCGACCAAAAGGAACAGGCAGATTATCTTGCAAAGAAAATTTCCGGTTTGAGAATTTTTTCCGATGCTGACGATAAACTTAATCTTTCGCTAAATGACATAGGTGGAGACATTATGATAGTCTCCAATTTTACGCTGTCGGCGGATTGCCGCAAGGGAAACCGCCCCTCGTTCATCAATGCCGCAAAGGGTGAGGCGGCTAAGGAGCTCTATGATTATTTTGTAAGCTTAATCAAGGCGTCCGGCTGTGCAAAGAAAATCGAGACGGGAGAATTTGGCGCACACATGGATGTCGACGTGTTCAACAACGGCCCCATTACTCTTATGCTCGATACAAATGTTGTTCAAAAATAAATATTTCAAGCTCTTGCTTTGATATTGTTAAAATAAATATATTTCGCATTTTTCACAAAAAAAGCAAAGAGCAGAAATAAATTCTGTAAAAATTTTATTATTCTATTGAAATTGTTCCACAATTATCGTATACTTATATTGCTAAATAAGAAAAAGCATAGGATTTTTCGTTGTTTAGAATATAAGGTGACGGGCCGCATTGATATTAAGGAGAGACGGTCCATCGGAAGGAGCGATTCATATGAATCAGTATCAGGCAAAAAACATTATTAATCTGGCTATTTCAGGACACAGCGGATCCGGCAAGACCAGTCTTGCCGAAGCAATGCTCTACCTCGCAGGTGCATCAGACAGACGAGGAAAGATAGCCGATGGAAACACAGTCCTCGATAACGACCCCGAGGAGATCAAGAGAAAGACCTCTGTTTCCGCTGCGGTTGCACCGTTTGAGTGGAAAAACAAGAAAATCAATCTTCTTGACGCACCCGGACTTTTGATTTTGAGGGCGGACTTTGCGAAACTATGAGAGCTGCCGACACGGCACTCGTTGTTATAGCAGGAAAGAGCGGCGTGACCGTAGGTGCCGAAAAGGCAATGGCAGCCGCAAACAAGAGAGGCCTTGCAAAGATTATCTTTGTCAACGGACTTTGCGACGAGGGCTCCGACTTCTACGGAGTTTTCGAGGAACTGAAAAACACATTCGGCCCACAGGTCTGTCCTGTTGTCGTTCCGTTCTTTGAGGACGGCAAAGCAGATAAATATATCAATATGCTCGAGTATCGCTGCTATGATTATTCTCAGGGCAAGCCACAGCTTGTAAACATGCCTGATATGGGTTCAAGACTTGAGGGACTTAGAACCGCTATCTATGAGGCTGTTGCCGAGACGGACGACGAGCTCTTTGAGAAGTACTTCAGCGGTGAGGAATTCACTCCCGAGGAAGTTATCGTCGGCGTAAGCAAGGGTGTCAAGAACGGAACAATCATTCCTGTTTTCTGCGGTGACGCTATGCTCATGAGAGGCATGGAGCAGTTTATGGACGGTCTTGCATGGCTCGCACCGAGTGCGGCTGACAAGGCTTCCGAGGTAGCAGTCGATCCTGACGGAAATCCTACCGAGTTACAGGTTAATGAGGATGCTGCTGCAGCTGCTGTTGTATTTAAGACCATTGCAGACCCGTTCATCGGAAAGCTTTCCTTCATCAAGGTCGTTTCCGGTAAAATCGGTCAGGATACTCAGATTGTCAATATGCGCACAGGTGCGGCTGAAAGAATCAACAAGGTCGTTACCATGGTCGGCAAAAAGCAGACTGAGGTTAAGTATATCGGTGCGGGAGACATCGGTGCAATTCCGAAGCTTTCCGGCACAAATACAGGCGATACACTTTGCTCGCCTATAAGAAAGGTAACTCTCGAGGGAGTCGATTATCCCACACCTACACTTTCCATGGCAATTGTCCCAAAGGACAAGGGCGATGAGGAAAAGATAGCTCAGGGAATTTTGAGACTTTGCGAGGAAGACCCGACAATTAAGTTTGAAACAAACAACGAAACTCATCAGATGATTCTTTCGGGTCTCGGCGAACAGCACCTTGATGTTGTTGTCTCCAAGCTCAAGTCTAAGTTCGGCACGGAGATAACTCTTACCAAGCCGCAGGTAGCTTACAGAGAGACTATCCGCAAGAAGGTTGAGGTTCAGGGAAGATACAAGAAGCAGACAGGCGGCCACGGCCAGTTCGGTGATGTTTGGATTGAGTTCAGCCCGTGTGATGCAGAAGGACTTGTCTTCGGCGAGAGAGTTGTCGGCGGTTCTGTTCCTAAGGGATTCTTCCCGGCAGTCGAAAAGGGACTTCAGGAGTGCGTTGAAAACGGCC
>CAVBOS010000026.1:0-14829 GCA_963597005.1 Lachnospiraceae bacterium | reverse complement strand
TACCTACACAGACTCCCGAGCAGTCCGAGAATAATGCCGAAAACAACAATTTGAATTTAAACAACAGCGAACAGACAACAGAGAACGGATTCACCGAGCAGGACGCAAGAAATCTTCTTGCAATGCCGTGCTATGTTCTGAGCGGATTTGATGATAAGAGCTATAATGTAATCTATGATGAGAATACCGTTTATTACGGTTATTGGGAATCTCAGGAGGATTTGGCTTTTTATGGCCCGAACGGACTTGTGACCGATGAAGGACTCACTGATGATATGATTACGGGTGCGGCATGTTACTTCAAAGTGACAAGCGCAAGCTCCGAGGAAGAGGTTAAAAATCAGCTTCTCGCTTATGTAAGCTACGATGTTCTCGATGAGCTTTATTCGGAACCGCTGTTTGATTATCAGGGCGAAACCTATATCAGACGAGGCGGCATGGGATATTATAGGGTGGACCGACTTTTTGAAAGTGCCACAATCACCGATTTGACAGATACAAGCTTCTCGGCAACAATGGATTGCTATGAGTTCGGTCAATACATGGGAACATGTACGATTAATCTCGAGAAAAGCGGCGACAGCTGGTTTATCACGGGATATTTTGAAAATTTCTGATGAAAGCAAGTCAAGTGAAACTAAAAATAAAATCCTCTGTTCAAAATGAGCAGAGGATTTGTTGTGCTGTTAATTTTTAAATATCTTCGTTGAGAGCCTCGGCGCAGAGTCCCCAGAAATAATATTTTCTGACGTCAGAACCGTAGACAAGATGCGGAATATGTTCGCAAGGGATATATTTTTCCGCTTCCTTTCTGATATCGATGAGCATATCATCATTCATAGCCTCGCCCGTGAAAACAACGGTGTCGGGGTTAACCGTACATGTCAGGGCAACAAGACAGGTGGAAGCCGACTCGAGTACATTTTCAGCCGGGAACGGGTGCTCTTCTTCGTCGACAAAATGGTCGAGGTCAATTGGGCTGGCGATATTTTTGAAGACAAGGTGGCTGACTTCTCCCGCAAATGAGGTGTTGCCTCTGTGGATGCTTCCGTCAATGATGATGCCAGAACCGGGAGATCTTCCCTTGAAATAAGCTAAGAGGGCGATATTATTGTTTTCTTCTCGGCATTCAGCCAATCTGTCGGCATAGGAGTATACTCCGAAAGCCATGGCGTTGGTGTCGTTCTCTATTGTGCACGGCAAGCCGAATTCTTCTTCGATTATGCTTTTTAGGTCAACACCGTTAATATCGGCAATTCCGCTGCTCTGAACCTTATTGTTGTAATAAAATCCTGAGATTCCGAGAGAAATATATCTGATTCTCGGTTCCTCTTCGATTTTCTCCGATATGTACTCGAGAATGACCTTTGTGGTGATTTTCGGGTAGCTTTTTGTGTCATCTGTGATAATCGTTCCGAGAAGATCCGTCACGGCAGAGTTTAGTGTGAACTCTCCCTCCTCGAAGGTGAAAAGGCAGAGGACATAGGCGAAGGACTCGTTGAAGCGATAGCTTTTCGGCGGTCTTCCTATGGTCGGTGCGGCTGATGCCGTCTCGATTATTTCACCTGTGAGAGCAAGCTCGTTCAAAATTGTATTGCACGTGGCGACCGAAAGCCCCGTGAGCTGAGAGACGGTATTTTTTGTTCCCGACTCGATGGATTTCAGGGTGTTTTTTATTAATGCGACATTATGATTTTTAACTTGATTTACATTGCTTATCTGTTTCATATATCCACTCCGTTACAGTAAAAAAAGCTCTTTTAATAACACTTTTTATTATAGAGCAGAAGCGTTTTTCTGTCAATTTGTTTTGTATGAAATATGCCTTACGATATGCACAAAAATGTTTGAAGAATGTATAATACCGTTTTCTTGGCGATAACGCAAACGCTATGAGATTACTATGAATTTAAATAGCTGTTAAACAGCAAAAAAGAACAGCTATTTAGCCAAAAATTTGCTTTAAGTGATGATTAGATTTTTCCTTTTGCCTACTTTAATTGTTCATAATTTCGTTCTATAATAACTTAGTATGTGCCATAGGCACATACTGCATTTGAATTCATAAATGTTTATTCCAAAAGGAGGAGCACCATGAAAAGACCTGAGCTGCATTTTACACCGCCCGCAAACTGGATGAACGATCCCAACGGACTTATCTACTTTGGCGGAAAGTATCACATTTTTTACCAGCATTTTCCGTATGAGCCGATTTGGGGAAGAATGCATTGGGGTCATGCCGTGAGTGATGATTTGTGTCATTTCGAGTATTTGCCGATTGCACTTTATCCCTCAAAGGATTATGATGCCGACGGAGTTTTCTCAGGCAGTGCGATAGAAAAGGACGGTAAAATGTACCTTTACTACACCGCTATTCATTACAGAGGTCAAAACCCCGAGAACATCAACCTCACTCTTAACGGTTTGGATTCCTCCCAGGCGATGATTATATCAGATGACGGCTTTACTTTTGATAATCTCGGCGGCAAAAAGCAGGTTGTGCCGATGATTCTTGACAAAGAACTCGGTGACAGCGAGCACACGAGAGACCCCAAGGTTTGGAAGCACGGAGATAAATATTACATGGTTCTCGGTTCGCTTATTCGCAAGGAAGGCGAGGAGGAAGACGTAGAGAAATCTTCTCCTGAGCTTCTTTTCTATGAGAGCGACGATGCCGTCAATTGGACGTACAAAAACAAAGTACAGGGCGAGAATTTCGGCTATATGTGGGAATGCCCCGATGTTTTTGATATAAAAGGAAATACGGTTTGTGTTTTTTCACCGCAGAGAGTACTGGACGGCCCTCAGACCGACCTTGCTATGTTCGGTCTTGTCGATTTTGACAACGAAACATGCGAGATGAAACTTGACACCAAGGATTTCCGTGTGGTAGACTACGGTCTCGACTATTACGCTCCGCAGTCGTTCCTTGACAAAAAGGGAAGAAGAACCCAAATTGGCTGGATAAGAATGAAAGCTCCCGTCACGGACGATAACGGCGTGAAGTGGATAGGCGCATACACCATGCCGAGGGTTATCACTGTTGAGAACGGTGAGATAATCACAAGACCGCACCCCGAGGTGAAAAGACATTTCAGAGTTTATGAGAACTTCACTGATATAGCCGATATTAATAAGCCGTACTGCATTAAGAAGAGCATGAAGGCGGGCGAAGAGATTTTGCTCACCGATTATCTTCTCAAGAAGACGGAAAATGCTCTTGTGGCGGTAAGAGACGGCGTAGAATACAGCGCACCGTGCGGCGAAAGCTGTGAAATAGAGCTTTATGTGGATTCCAATATTGTGGAAACCTACATTGATGACGGTAAAGCGGTCATAACTCATGTGCTGTGATTTTGAATATTAATTAATATTGTAATTGGTATATATTAATTTTTGTAAATAAAACTTAGAGATAAGGAAGAAGATATGATAAGAATCGGACTTGATGTCGGCTCGACAACACTCAAGTGTATCGTGCTGAACGAAAAAGACGAAATAGTTTTTAAGAAATACGAGAGACACTTTTCTCAGATTACCGAAAAGGCATCGGCAATGCTGACTGAAATTGCCGCCGCACTTCCAGATGAAAAGGAGGTCGGACTTTGCGTTTCGGGCTCTGCAGGTATGGGCTTTGCCGAGGAAATGAACATTCCGTTCATGCAGGAGGTTTACGCAACGAGAGTTGCCGTCAACAAGCTGCTTCCGGGAACAGACGCCGTAATCGAGCTTGGCGGTGAGGATGCAAAAATCCTCTTTATCTCGGGCACTCTCGAGGTAAGAATGAACGGTTCGTGCGCAGGCGGAACGGGTGCGTTTATCGATCAGATGGCTACGCTCCTCAACATCACTCCGTCCGAAATGAACACTATTTCCAAAGACCACGCAAAGATTTATTCCATCGCTTCACGCTGCGGCGTTTTCGCAAAGTCGGATATTCAGCCACTTTTGAATCAGGGCGCAAAGAAAGAGGATATTTCAGCTTCCATTTTCGCCGCTGTTGTCAATCAGACTATTGCGGGTCTTGCTCAGGGACGTGATATAAAGGGAAATGTTGTCTATCTCGGCGGTCCGCTTACCTTCTTCAGCGAGCTTAGAAGAAGCTTTGACGAGGCACTGGGCCTCACGGGAGTCTGTCCGCAGGATTCTCTCTACTTTGTCGCAATGGGTGCGGCTATGCTCGGCGGCGAGAGCAGTTTTGATATCGCCGATATAACAAAGAAAATCGCAAACTACTCCGCATCGGGAAATTACCGTGCGTGTCCGCCGCTTTTTGCAAACGAGGACGAGTACAAGGAATTCAGATCCCGTCACGGAATGGACGAGGAAATCAAGACATATCCGCTCACCGATTCCAAGAAGGCTTATATCGGAATCGATGCAGGCTCCACAACCCTCAAGGGTGTTGTAATTAACGAGAACGAGGAAATTGTTTTCTCGAAGTATATGTCGAACTCAGGCAACCCCGTTCCGCTTGTAAAGGGATTCCTTGAGGATGTCTACGAGAAATTCCCAGACATCAAAATCATGGGCTCGGCTTCAACGGGTTACGGCGAGGAAATCATCAAGAATGCTTTTCACTGCGACACGGGTCTTGTTGAGACAATGGCTCATTTCACAGCCGCTAAGAAGTATGACCCAAAGGTTGACTTCATTATTGATATCGGCGGTCAGGACATCAAGTGTTTCAAAATCAGAAACGGCGTTATTGATAATATCTTCCTTAACGAGGCTTGCTCATCTGGCTGCGGAAGCTTCTTGCAGACCTTTGCGGGCGCACTCGGCTACAACATTGCCGACTTTGCAAAGAAGGGTATCTTTGCAGAGAAGCCTGTCGACCTTGGTTCACGATGCACGGTCTTCATGAACTCCTCTGTCAAGCAGGCTCAGAAAGACGGTGCTACTATCGAAAACATCAGTGCGGGACTTTCAGTTTCTGTCGTTAAGAACGCACTTTACAAGGTTATTCGTGTTGCAAATGCGGATTCACTCGGCGAGCACATCGTTGTTCAGGGCGGCACATTCCTTAATGATGCGGTTCTTCGTGCATTTGAGCAGGAAATCGGAAGAAACGTAACAAGACCCGCTGAGTCGGGACTTATGGGTGCTTTCGGTGCGGCTCTTTATGCAAAGAAGCACGTCAAGGGTGAGAAAAGTGAGATTCTCGGCCCTGAAAAGCTCAAGAAATTCACTCACGAGGTCAAGGCTATCACCTGTAACGGCTGTAACAACCATTGCCGACTGACAGTGAATACATTTGAGGACGGCAGACGCTTCATCGGCGGAAACCGTTGTGAGAAGCCGCTTCACCTCAAGACCACCAAGAAAAAATATAATCTCTATGACTATAAAAAGGAATTGCTAAATTCCTATAAGGATACGGACGGAAAGAACGGAATGCCGACAATCGGAATTCCTATGGGACTCAATATGTATGAGCTCTATCCGTTCTGGCATAAATTCTTTACGACTCTCGGCTACGGAATCAAGAGAAGCCCTGAGTCCACAAGAAAGATGTATCTTAAGGGACAGCACACAATTCCTTCCGATACCGCATGCTATCCCGCAAAGCTTATCCACGGTCATATCGAGTGGCTGCTTGATAACGGAGTTGACACAATCTTCTATCCGTGCATGAGCTACAATATCGACGAGGGACTCGGTGACAACCACTACAACTGCCCTGTTGTCGCTTATTATCCTGAGGTTATCGGTGCTAACGTAACGGCACTTGATAACAAGAAGTTCATCAAGGACTATGTCGGTATTCACAGAAAGAAAGATTTCCCGAAGAAGATAGCGGCTATTCTTAACCGTGAGCTTGGCTCAAATCTTGATATAAAGTCCGTTAAAAAGGCTGCCGATGCGGCTTATGCAGAGTACGACAGCTATATGGCTAAAGTAAGAGCAAAGGGCAAGGAATATCTAAAGATAGGTCTTGACGAGGGCCAGCAGATTATCATTGTTTCGGGCCGTCCGTATCACCTCGACAGTGAGGTAAATCATGGCATCGACAACCTTATTTGTGACTGCGGCGCAATTCTTATCACGGAAGACAGCGTGAGCGATGAGGTCGAGAAGTTCAGCACTACGGTTCTTAACCAGTGGACTTATCATTCAAGACTTTATGCGGCGGCTAAGTATGTTGCAGAAAGCGGCAACAAGAACATCAATTTGGTTCAGCTTGTTTCTTTCGGCTGCGGCGTTGACGCTATCACAACCGATGAGGTAAGAAAAATTCTTGAGAGCAAGAACAGAATTTACACACAGATTAAGATAGACGAAATTACTAACCTCGGTGCGGTCAAAATCAGACTGCGTTCTCTCTTTGCGGCACTCGAGGACTGAGCCGAAAGACTCGAAACAGATATCACAAGAACAAATAAGGAATAAAATATGGCAGACGATAAAGGAAGAATTGAATTTACCAAGGAAATGAAGAAGACCTACAAGATTCTCTTTCCTAACATGCTGGACATTCATTTCCACATGCTCCAGCAGATGTTCAGAACTTACGGCTTCGACCTTGAGCTTCTGACAAACACCGACCAGAGCGTCATTGACGAGGGTCTTAAGTATGTCCACAACGATACTTGTTACCCAGCTCTTTTGACAACAGGTCAGATGATTTCCGCACTTAAGAGCGGAAAGTACGATGTTAACCACACGGCTCTCATCATGTCGCAGACAGGCGGCGGATGCCGAGCTTCCAACTATATCCACCTCATAAGAAAGGCACTCAAGTCGGCTGGCATGCCGCAGGTTCCCGTTATTTCCGTAAACCTTTCGGGACTTGAGAAGAACTCCGGTTTCAAAATCACACTTCCGATGATAAGAAAGGCTGTTGCGATTCTTGTTTACGGCGATTTGATTACGCTTCTCAACAATCAGGTTAAGCCTTACGAGGTAAACCGCGGAGAATGTGCCGCACTTGTCAAAAAGTGGCAGGATTTCATCTGCGAGAAGATTGACCACAACCAGGGACTTAAGGCAAGCGAGATGAAAGAATATCTCGGTCAAATTGTCAAGGACTTTGATGCGATTAAGCAGGACGGAATAAAGCGAGTAAAGGTTGGTATTGTCGGCGAGATTTACGTTAAGTATTGTCCGCTTGCAAACAATAACCTCGAGCAGTTCCTCTATGATCAGGGCGTCGAGTATATGATTCCGGGCGTTATGGGCTTCTTCCTCTTTAAGATTGATAACCGTATCGAGGATATCAAGCTTTATGGCGGAAGTGCCGCAAAGAGCAAGGTTTGCAAGGCTCTTTATGACTTCGTTGAGAACTACGAAAGATTGATTATAGGCGCACTTGAGGGAACAAAGTTCACCAAGCCCGCACCTTACAAGCACTTAAAGGAGCTTGCCGCACCCGTCATCGGTTCGGGATGCAAAATGGGTGAGGGCTGGCTTCTCACCGCCGAGATGCTCGAGCTTATCGAGTCGGGTTACGGCAATATTGTTTCGGCTCAACCGTTCGGCTGTCTGCCAAACCACATTGTTGCTAAGGGTATGATAAGAAAAATCCGTGAGGATCACCCCGATGCAAATATCGTTGCAATCGACTATGACGCATCGGCAACCAAGGTTAACCAGGAGAACAGAATTAA
The DNA here is from genome assembly GCA_963597005.1 of Lachnospiraceae bacterium. Taxonomy (GTDB): domain Bacteria; phylum Bacillota; class Clostridia; order Oscillospirales; family Acutalibacteraceae; genus SIG603. The sequence goes on along the minus strand of CAVBOS010000026.1, from coordinate 7,219 downwards.
GCTTATGCTTGCTGTCGGTAAGGAGAACCTCGAAAAGGCAGAAAAGGCAAAATAACATTTCAAAAATTAAAACGAGAGTGCTCATAAAAGAGTACTCTCGTTTAGTTTTTTATCCGATAACAATTTTGATAAGATAAAGTGCAATCAAATGTGCAGGGTAGAAAGCATAGAAAAACCACTTTGATTTACTGCGGTATCCTCGCTCGCCGTTATAAAGCAGAATGGGAACCGAGGCGACAGCCGCATAAGACTGAAGCGGATTGAAATTGAAAATCCGCATGGGATTGCCTGAAAAGCCGTTTATGCCAAGCGACACCTTTTGAAAGGAATTAAATCCTATGGTCACAGCCGCACCGGAAACAGCTTGAAATTTATGGTCGCTTTTAAAAATATAGTAGGAGATAATCAGGACAATGCCGTAAATTCCGTAGCTTGTGTTGAAATATGACGAGACGAAGAGTATTACGGCAAGCATAACGGACGAGATAATGCGTACATAAATTTTGTTTTTTCTGTCCATGAGTATCTCGATAGCCGAAAGAGCGAGGACACCGAGATAAAGCTCGAACATTATATTAAGACTGCTGAAATCAAGCGGTTTTTGATAAAATGCGAGGTCGTGCGGAACCTCGGAAATTATGCCGAAAACGAAAAGCCGTGCGGCGTATTTTGTCCGTGAGTGGGTGTGGATAAAGCCCTCCGACAGCAAAAAAGCGTAAATCGGAAAGCTTAGTCTGCCGATGTAGCGAAGCCAGATATATTGCGGAAAGAAAACCGCTCCGATGTGGTCAATCAGCATTGTAGTGAGTGCAAGTATTTTCAGTGAGAAACAGGTCATTTTGTTATTTTGTTACTTCCTTTCTGTCGCTCCTTAGAGTATATCACAAACAGAGTGTTCGGAAAAACTGTCAAAAGCTTGCTTTTAAATGTGGTTTACGGTATTATGAAGGAGTATATATTTGATTTGAAAGGAAATCAAGATGGCTCTGATTTATATTGTAGAGGACGACCATAGTATAAGGGAGATTGAGACCATCGCTCTGAAAAATGCAAACCACACCGTAGTCGGATTTGACAAGGGCGCAGATTTTTTTGAGAAGCTTTCGCAAACTGAGCTTCCCGAGCTCGTGCTTCTTGATGTCATGCTGCCCGATTCTGACGGCTATGAGATTGTGAGAAAAATGAGAGCGAATTCCAAATGGCGAAAAATTCCCGTAATCATGGTCACGGCTAAGACAACAGAGATGGATATGATAAAAGGCTTTGATGACGGAGCCGACGACTATATCCGCAAGCCGTTTTCGATTATGGAGCTTCTTTCAAGAGTGAAAGCAATGCTCCGCAGAACTAACGATACCGACGAGGACGAGGTAATTACAATCGGAAAAATCGAGCTGGATAACGAGCGACATGCCGTTATTGCAGACGGAGATGAGATTGACCTCACCTACAAGGAGTATGAACTTCTTCGTTACCTCATGATAAACCGAAACATAGTTCTCAGCAGAGAGAGCATAATGAGGGTTGTGTGGGGAACTGACTTCGAGGGAGAATCGAGAACGGTTGACGTACACATCAGAACTTTAAGGCATAAGCTCGGCGATCCCGGCAAGCAAATTAAGACCGTGAGAAATGTCGGCTATGTCATGGAGAGCAGCAGGGAATAAAGCAGGGACTAAGAAAAGGAGAAAAAGAAAGAAAACAGAATGAAACAAAAAATTAATATTCGACTTGCGATAATCGCCGTTATTGCGATAGTTGCGACAACGATAGGTATCACTTTTGTTTACTACGGGCTTTTCCGCAGTCAGGTTCATGAAGACCTGAAAATGGCGGCGGAGCTTTTGAATGAAACGGGAGTTTTCGAAACTGCCGACGAGACCAATATCGACAAGCAATTTAATTTCAGTACGGGGAATTTCCGCGTCACATGGATAGCACAGGACGGCTCGGTTATTTACGATAACGACAACAGTGCATTTGACCTTGGAAATCATCTCGACCGACCTGAGATAAAGCAGGCTATCGAGAACGGAACGGGTGAGAGCGTCAGACTTTCCGCAACGATGGGAATGAACACATATAATTATGCCATTCTGCAGAAAAACGGCACGATTGTGAGAATTTCCACCGAAGCGAGAACGCTCGGAAGCGTTTTTCTTGCGACGATTCCCGTTATCCTTTTGGTTTCCGCTCTGATACTCGGCGTTTGCATACTACTTGGCCATATGCTGACAAACAAGATTATCGAGCCGATAAATCAAATGGCAGAGCACCTTGACGACCACTCGGGAGAGACGACCGCATATAAAGAGCTCGAACCGTTTGAAAACAAGATAAGATCTCAGCATGATAAAATTTTGCGTGCGGCATCCATAAGACAGGACTTCACGGCGAATGTTTCTCATGAGCTCAAAACACCGCTCACGGCGATTAAGGGATATGCGGAGCTTCTTGAAAACGGAATGATTCCGCCTGAAAATCAAAATCACATAGTTTGTCAGATAAGGAAAAATGCCGACAGACTTCTAAAGCTTATCAACGATATCATAGAGCTTTCGGATCTTGACAGAAACGAAAACAATATTGAGTTTGCCGAGTTCGATTTATACGAGCTTGCGTCGGAATGCTGTCGTGATCTTGAGATTAATGCGGCGCAGAAATCTATAAGCATAGATTTGAAGGGCGAGCCTACCGATATAATGGGTGACAAGAATCTGGTAAGCGAGCTAATCTATAATCTTGTGCAGAACTCAATTCAGTACAATGATTTCGGTGGAGAAATCAGAGTTTTTGCCGGAAAGAGAAACGATAAAGCTGTCCTTGAGGTTAAGGACAACGGAATAGGAATCCCGAAGGTTCACCAGGAGAGAGTTTTCGAGAGATTCTATCGAGTGGATAAATCACGTTCGAGAGAGACAGGCGGAACGGGACTGGGACTTGCGATAGTCAAGCACATCGCCGAGGTTCACAATGCCGACCTTAAGCTCGAGAGCGAATACGGCTTGGGAACTACCGTTACGGTAACATTTTAATTAAAGAATTACACAGAAAAACGGCGGAGCTAAAAAGCTTCGCCGTTTGCATTTTGTTGTGGGTGATTTACCGCATTAAGCAAGTAATCCGATTATCACAGCGCCTATCACTGCGGCTACCGACAAAATCGGCATACAGCAGCCGAGGCATCCGCAACCCGAACGGTACATTCCTCTTGGCGGTGGTGGCGGAGGAGGTCTGTGTCCTCTTCTCGGAGGAGGCCCTCCCATCGGTCCTCTGCCGCCCATCGGAGGCGGGCCACCCATTGGTCCTCTGCCCATTGGCATAAAAACAACCCCTTTCAAATAAAAATGAGTTTATCAATTTTCCTTTTGTTTGCGATTTCTTGTTTTTTCTATCGTGACTTAAGTATACAGCATTTTTGATAAGTTTTAAAGGTGAATTAAAGAGAAAATTGTATATTTAACTCTCATGTTTTGAGAAATAGGGGAGTTTTCGAGATTAAGCCTTATTCTTTCTTACAAATATCGATCTGAAGATTAATCTTGCTAGAGGGCCTGCGACAAAGAGCTGAGCGGGCATTGCCATGACGAAGTTTTTGCAGTAGGTCATAATGTAATCGGGAATGAAATTAGATGTGAAGCCGTAGCCGTGGTAAACGCCGATGAAGCTTGCAAGGAAAACCTGAGTGACAACGGTGAAAACCTGAATGGCAAAGATGATTGCAATGGGGCGGTCTGTCGGTTTGACAACTCTGAACGCAAAGAATTTTGCGACATGGCTTGATATAAAGAACGCACACAAGAAGATTATGACGAACTCAACCCACATTCCCTTGAGAGAGGTGAGAAAGCTTGCGTTGGTGAAGCTGCCCATGGCAAGAACGGTATTGTAAAGAGTCATGATGTAAACCATGATCCATGCAGTGACAGCAGTAAAAATAACAGATTGAAATTTGGTTTTTGGCATTTTATATTCCTCCGTGCCTTAAAAAGTAAGTAAAAAAATAAATGCCACCTCGCCGTCCGACATTGGCAAGGTGACATTTAGTGTCTGAAAAAATATTGAACTTGATGTGGCGATGAGAATTAAAAATTCATTTGCCACACTCATAATTTTACCAAAAAATACACAAATCGGCAATAATATACTTTTGAAAAAATCTTTTTATCAAAGAGCGATTATTTTGGTAAATATACCGTTGCGATAATATATAGCGATATAATATAATTAATAAAGAAAAATTGATAATTAACAATTTGCTAAAGGTAAAAGAGGCAAAAGTTTTTGGTTTCGCTTTTTACAAAAAGCGAACGGGTGTGGGCAGAGCCCACGAGAGAAAAGTAAGCACACAGAGAAATAAAGAATAAACAGAGCGAAGCTATAATAAAAAGAAGATAGGCTGATGAGAAAAACCAAAATCACGAAGTGCTTTTAGGGCGCGAAGCGACCGTAGTTTGCCGAAGCAGCCGAGCTGTTCGCTCAAAGAGAAATTGCGGAATACAAATACTGTTCTGATATAAGTCCATATTTCAAAAGAGCAATTTGGAACAGGCATTTTATTTTGCGGAATGAATTATCAAAGATAAATAAAGAACGCTGAGAAAAAGAAATAATGAACGACCATAAAGCAAGAGCAATTGAAAGGAGAATCCTAATTGACAAGAGCAGAGAAAATGGCTGTTGTGAAGCGTCACGGCAGAGATATTTTGAGGTCTGACGGAATGAAAAAGGAACACAAGTTTATCCAGCACGGTAAAATTTCCGTATTTAAACATTCGCTTTCGGTCGCCATGACCTGCGTCGATATAGCCGACAAGCTTCCGTTTAAGACAAACAAAAGAGCTCTCGTAAGAGGCGCACTTCTTCACGACTATTTTCTGTACGATTGGCACGTGCCTGATAAATCACATAAACTGCACGGCTTCTCTCACGCCGAGACTGCACTGAAAAACGCAAAGCGTGACTTCAAACTCGGCAGAATAGAGAAAAATATGATAAGAACCCATATGTTTCCGCTGAATATCACATCTGTTCCCACTCACCGAGAGAGCATGATACTTTGCCTTGCTGATAAAATAGTTGCGACAAGGGAGACGGTGGATGGCTTTAAGGGAAAATTTAGAAAAAGAAAAAAATGACATAGCACAAAATCACCCCGCCGATAAAAGCGGGGTGATTTTTCGTTAAGCTTTATTGCCTTATTTGTGTTTTGTGAATTTATGCGGCATACTCTGTGATTTCTTCTCTGCCCCAGATTCTGTCCCAAACTGCGGGGATTTCTTCTCTCTTGCTCTTTCTGAATGCTACGAGTGCATTTGTGAAGAATATCACTGAAAGAGCACCTAAGCCGATAACTACCATCATTGTAACCTTGTCGGCAAGAACACCGCCTGACTGCTGACCGCTCATGCCAAAGTAAGCGTTGAAGTCTGTGAATGTATGCATGAAGACCGAAACCCACATGTTTCCTGTTCTGAGGTAAATTGCCGCATATGTTAAGCCGAGGCCTGTAGCGTAAATTACCTGCATCAAAGTCTGTACGGGGTCTGCGCCGGCAAGCATATTGGCGCTGTGGACAAGACCGAAGATAAGGCTTGTGACGATAAGTACGGTTGCGATGATGTTCTTGTTTCTGCTTCTCATAGCGAGTGAGATTGGGATAATTCTGAAAATTACCTCTTCACCGAGTCCCGGTGCAAATGCGTAGAAAAATGCTAAAACAGGATTGCCCATTTCAAATCTGCCTGTGAGTGTGTAGTACACTTTCATTGTAACGAAAAATACAGGTACTGCCAATACGCCTGCGCCAATCAAAAGACCATGGCCGAAGTTCTTTGCGCTGAAGAAGTGATGAAGCTCTTTTCCGAACCAAATCTGATGTAATACCAAAACGATTCCTGCTGCCGCGATTTCGCTTATGCATGAAACCAAGTGGCTGTCTGCTCCTGCTCCGAGCACTGATTTAATTATGCCTCCGAAAGGTACTTCCGCAAATGAAATTGCGAAAAATAATACAACGGGCATTATAAACATGCTGAGCATCGGGTGATCAAATAATATGTGTTTTCTTGTTCTTTCCATTTTCTTTTCTCCGTTTCTGTTTATGATTAGGTGTTTTTGTGTTTGTTTTGATTAAACTATAACATCACGGCAAGGACAAAAAGCGGACAATAAAAAATTCCCGAGAAAAGTCTCGGGAATTTTGAAAGAAAGCTTTACTATTTTTATTCTGCGTTATATTCGTCGAAGTCGTAGTCGATTACGCCGAAGTCTGTCTTCTGGTGGCGGATTGCGATTGACTTTGAGAGCTTCTTGATTTCGTCTGCCGTTACGCTTCTGCCAAGCTCGTTCGAGAGGACAACGCCCTCAGAGAGGAAAGCTGTCTGCATTGCGATGTACGGGGAGTCGATTCTTGTCTCGTCTGTCAAATCGCCGCGAAGATAGGAGTACCACTGAAGCTGGTTGTCGTTGTACATGGCAATTTCCGGGTTGATTGTTTCTTCCATCATGCCTGTCATATCGCCGATGCCGCAGTCAAGCTTGGTGTCGAAGAACTGATTGTGCTCGTCGATGCCGAAGTGCTCGAGTCTCGGAACCTGAAGGTGACCGCCGCCGACAATGTTTCCGTTTGCGGGAACAGCCATAGGGCCGCCCGTGGAGTCAACATCGATAAGCTTGAGTCCGCCCTTGGTGCCGGCTACGAAGCTTGTGCCGATTTCGTCCATGTGGATTGCCCAGTCCTCATAGATATCCATTGAGATGCCGCCCTTGAATCTTGCGATGCCGATTCCGAGGTCTTCGACCGGTGCTGTTCTGCCTGTTATCTTGTCAAGCTCGGGGTTAGTCCAGTACTTTGAGCTCTGAACGCCGTAGACGCTCTCGAGTTCAGGCATGCCGAGAATATAGAGCATCTGAGCAAGGTGATAGATACCGAGGTCGAAAAGCGGGCCGTGAACGCCGATTTCGGGGTTGATGAAGTCGGAGCTGAACCACGGCATATCGTAGCCCGGTCTGCCGTGACGGCGGTGACCGACTGAGCGTGCGTGATAGATTTCTCCGAGCTCGCCGTCTTCAACCATACGCTTTGCGATACGCGTCTGCGGATTGTAGATAGAGCTTATCTGAACGGCTAACTTCTGATTGTATTTCTTAGCCGTGTCATAGAGAATTTTTGCGTCTGCATAGGAAGCCGCCATGGGCTTTTCGCAGTAGCACGGGA
>CAVBOS010000025.1:0-14951 GCA_963597005.1 Lachnospiraceae bacterium | reverse complement strand
AGAAGAGAGTTTCCAACCGTGAATTTTTGACGCATGACGATGAATTTGACGAAGAACCGAATCCCGATTTCCACGAGAAGGACTCGATTCACGGGCATATCCCATGCGACAACAAAAGTGAGGACAAATTTAAAAAATGAGTGAGAACGAAAGAAACTACATTATCATCACCGATTCCTGCTCAGACATGCCTGCCGATTTGGCAGAAGAGCTTGATGTTACGGTTATTCCTATGAGCTTCACGGTGAACGGAAGAACTTACAAGAATTACAGTGACAACAGAGAGCTTGATATCGGTGATTACTACGAGATGCTCAGAAGCGGTGCGAGAAGCACAACAAGCCAGCTTTCACCAAATGAGATAAGCGAGGCGTTCGAGCCGTTCCTTGAAGAGGGAAAAGATATTCTTTATATAGCCTTTTCTTCGGGACTTTCGGGAACATACCAGAATTCGGTAATTGCCGCAAATGAATTAAAGGAGAAGTATCCCGATAGAGTAATCGAGTGCTTCGACAGCCTTTGCGCATCTGCGGGCGAGTGCGCACTTGTCTGGTATGCCGCAAAAAAGAAGGCTGAGGGCTACGGAATTCATGAGGTAATGTCTTGGCTTGACGCAAACAGACTTCATCTGTGCCACTGGTTTACCGTTGACGATCTCGGCCATTTGAAGCGTGGCGGAAGAGTAAGTGCGGCAACGGCACTTGCGGGAACTATGCTGAAAATAAAGCCGATACTTCATGTTGACAACGAAGGACATCTTATCAATGTAGGCAAAGTAAGAGGCAGAAAGGCAAGCCTTGACGCAATTATTGACAAAGTAGGAGAAACGGGGATTAACATAAAGGATCAGACCGTTTTTATCAGTCACGGTGACGCAGGCGAAGAAGCCGAATACGTTGCCAAAGAAATAAAATCAAAATTCGGAGTAAAGGACATTATTACTGCCGATATAGGTCCCGTTATCGGAGCTCATTCAGGCCCCGGAACCATGGCGGTTTATTTTATCGGAACCGAAAGATAATTTCAATATTTTTTTGAAGCAAAGAAGCTTTCCTCATTCATTGTGGGGAAAGTTTTCTTTTTATTGTATATTTTTTGTATAAATATTTACAAGATTTTGCAATTGTGATACTATTGAAGTTGCAAATATTGCAATGTCAGTTGAAAGGAAGAAGAACTATGGATTTTAAATGGCCATACGCCAATGAAGTTGGTGTTCAGGAGAATGTATCCTGTGATGTTCTTGTCCTCGGAGGAGGACTTGCGGGCTGTAACGCAGCGATTGCCGCAGCAAAAGCCGGTAAAAAAGTTATACTTGTAGAGAAGGGAGCAACGGTGCGCTCAGGCTCGGCTGGCTCGGGCTTTGACCACTGGGAGATGGCTTGCACAAATCCCGGATGTACCGTAACACCCGAGGAAATGACCTATGCTTATGTTGACGAGCAAGATCATTATTCAAACGCTATCGCTCACTATATCGAGTGCCGTGAGGGCTACGACAGAGTTCTTGATATTGAGAAAATGGGCGGTAAAGTAAGAGATACCGACGATGAATTTGTCGGAGCGGAATTCCGTGATCCCGATACCAAGCTTATGTATGCTTACGATTATTCGACAAAATATACCTTGCGTGTATGGGGCTCTACCTTCAAGCCTGCAATGGTTAAGGAGATGAAAAAGCTCGGTGTTAAGCTTTATGATCACACCGAGGCCACCGCACTTATGGTCAAGGAGGAGAACGGCAAGAAAATCGGCATCGGTGCTGTCGGTATGAATGTTCACACGGGCAAGACTATTGTTTTCTCGTCAAAATCTACCGTTCTCACAATGTCAAGACCTGCAAGAGTTTGGCTTTTCAGCCCAGATACTCCCGGCCTTTGTGAATTTAGACCCTTCCAGTCTATCGGTTCTGGTCATGCTATGGGATATAAAGCGGGAGTTGAGTTTACACTCATGGAGAAATCCGTCAGAGGTGAATTTTCAGCCGCAGGAAGAAGCTATCCGCCGTACGGTACCGGAAACAACCATAACACTTGGTATGCCGCTACTATGGTTGACTCGAGAGGAGTCGAGATTCCTTATGTCGACCGTGACGGCAACGAATTAAAGACGGTTTCCGAGAGATACCACCCCGTAGAGGGACAGAAGTTCTTCCTTAAGGGCGGTGTTATCGACGAGCCGAAGTACGAGTACAGAGGTCCCGAGACGCTTGCGTTTGATAAGCTGATAGAGAGAGGCTACAAGCTTCCGTTCTATGCCGATCTTTCCAAAATGCCCGATACCGAGAGAAGAGTTATCTGGGGTATGATGGTCGGAGAAGAGGGAAAGACAAAAATCCCGATTTTGAAGAATTATACAGAGCGTGGATTTGATCCGACAAAGCACGTTTTGCAGTCTTACGGTACAGGCTGGCAGTCTGCCGCATTCCTTGACCAGGAGAGACAGCTTTTCGGTGCTCCGGGCGGAATCATCACCGACTGGGATCTTATGACAAGCGTTGACGGCGTATATGCCGCAGGCGATCAGCTTTATGCTTCCGACTGTGCAGGTGCGGCTTGCGCAACAGGCTACTACGCAGGAAGAAAGGCTGCCGCATCGGCTGACAAGAAGGAGCTTGAGAGCTTTGACCAGAGCTTTGTCGACGCAGAAAAGGAAAGACTTCTTTCTCCGCTTTATGTCGAGAACGGACTTGACTGGAGAGAGGTCAATATGGCAGTATCCAAGGCAATGCAGAACTACTGTGGCGGAGTCAAGAATGATGATCTTCTTAAGCAGGGTCTTGCACTTATCGAGGATATCGAAGCAAATGATATTCCGAGAATTTCCTGTAACAATCCGCACGAGCTTATGCGTGCACACGAGGTAATGGATATCGTTACTGTTTGCAAAATTATTCTCAACGCATGCCTTTTGAGAAAGTGCGATTCCGAGCCGCTTTACTTCAAGAGAAGCGACAGCGAAAACGCTCTTTCTGAGGAAGAGAAGACATTTATTACAATTTATATGGATAACGGCGAGGTTAAATCGAGAAGAGTTCCTCAGGACTTCTGGGGTGACGTCAAGGCGGAGTATGAGAAGAGAAACGCCGATTACATCGCAGAAAGGGAGGCTTTATAATGGCTGAGTTTGAGAAGAAGGAATTTTCTGCGAGCGTTGTTTCGTGCTCGACAAGTCCGATTAGCTATGACGAGAGCAAATGCATCGGCTGCGGTCGCTGTGCCGAGGTTTGCCAGTGTGATATTTTGGTTCCTCAGGGAAAAGGAAAACACCCGATTGTCATGTACCCCGGAGAGTGCTACTACTGCGGCTGCTGTGTCATCGAGTGTCCGATTGAGGGGGCTATCAGCCTTCGTCATCCGCTGATGAACCGTGCAAGATTCATTCCTATTATCGAAAATAAGGAGTAATTGTTATGAGCGTGCTTGACCAAACCAAACCGCACCAGAAATATTTTGAGGCGATATGTGCGATTCCGCATCCGTCAACGGGCGAGAAGGTTGTTTCCGACTATGTTTGTTCGGTAGCAGAGAAGCTCGGTCTTGATTTTGAGCAGGACGACATGTGGAATGTAATCGTAAGAAAGCCGGCGTCTTCGGGGTATGAAAATTCCCCGACCGTCATGCTTCAGGCTCATCTTGATATGGTGTGCGTAAAATCACCCGATTCCGACCATGTTTTTGAGACAGACCCGTTAAAGCTTTTTGTCGATGAAAACGGCAACGTGATGGCAGAGGGAACAACTCTCGGAGCCGATGACGGCTATGGAGTTGCTTACCTTTTGGCACTTATGGAGGAGAACGATTATCCGCATCCGCCGCTTGAGCTTGTTTTCACCTCTCAGGAGGAGAACGGCTGTTACGGTGCCGCCGCACTCGATACCGACAAACTCACGGCAAGAAGAATGGTAGGTCTTGACGTCATGGGAGAAACCTACGAGTGGGTCAGCACGGTCTCTTGCTTCTCTTCTGATTTGGTTGTTGTCACCAAGGATGCCGAGAGATTTGCTTGTGACAAAAAAGGTCTAAAGATAAATATATCGGGACTTCAGCCTGTTTACAGCGAAACCATGGTTCACCCCGAGCAGTTCAACGCAGTGAAGATTGTCGGCAGAATACTCTATACACTTCGTGAATGCGGAATTGCTTACAGATTGTCGGCAATGAACGGCGGTGTTGCCGAAAACTATCCGCCAGTCGAAATAGAGGCGATTATTTCACTTGACGAGGCTCAAAAGGCAGAGGCAATAAAGCTTATCGAAAAGGAATTTGAGGTAATCAAAAAGGAGCTTGACGACGGAAAACAGGAGTTTAAGCTTGAAATAAACGAAACATCGGTTTCAAGTGAAATCGGCTCATCTGAAACGGCAGATATCGTAAATCTCATTTACCTCATGCCGTCAAACCACTTCACGCTCAAGCCGTCAAACGGAAGCATGACAAGCGTGAATAACATCGGCATGGTTAGGTTCGGTGAGGATGAAAAGTTCACTTTGACTATGTCCAACAGAAACGAAAGCTCCGATTACAAGAAAAACGTAAACAACCGCATTAAGCTTATTGCTGAGCTTTGCGGCTGTAAAATCGATATTTCTTCACGTTACGAGCCGTGGGAATATAACCCCGACTCCTACATGAGAAATCTGACTGCCGACTTGATGCGTGAGTTCTACGGTCACGAGATGGACGAGGAAATTTGCCCCGGCGGACTTGAGGCTTGCAATTTCCTGCCGAAAATGCCGGGCCTTGATATAGTCATGTTTGCGCCAGTCGGTCAGTTCTGTCACACAACAGCCGAATACCTCAATCTCGAATCCTTCGACAAGGTATATCGCTTTGTGAAATTATTGCTTGAAAGATTAAAATAATGATTGAACTTTCTATTTATGTCATACTGTTTTTTGCCTACTGCTTTGTAGGCTGGGTGTGGGAATGTCTTTACGTTTCCGTTCGCCAAAAAAAGTGGGTCAACCGCGGTTTTTGCCGCGGTCCCTTTCTGCCGATTTACGGCTCGGGTGCCATGATTATAATCATCACGACTTATAACGTCCGTGACAGCGTGCCCCTTACATTTGCCGTAAGTATTTTCTCCTGTTCGATTCTCGAGTATTTCACGGGAGCGGCAATGGAAAAGCTTTTCAATGTCCGCTACTGGGATTATTCGGACAAACCACTTAATTTAAACGGTCACATCTACTGGGCATCGTGTCTTTTGTGGGGCTTTGCGGGCGTGGGTCTTATGCAGTTTGTCTATCCGCCCACGTACGAACTTATTTCAGAGATACCGCATACTTGGCGAGAGGGAATTGCCCTTGTGCTGACTATCGGTTTCACTGCCGACTTCACGTCATCGTTCAAGACGGCTCTCGATTTCAAAGCACTTTTGCTCAAGCTCAGTGAAAACAATTCCGCTGTCGAGGGAATCCGTGAGCGTGCGGTCAAGCTTTCTGACGGCATGACAAAGTCCACTGCCGAGCTTAAGGAGAGAACCGCTCAGATGATGAAGGAGCTCAGTGAGGCTAAAGATAAGCTTTACGAGGCAAGGGATAGGCTTGAAGAGAGAACCCGTGAGGCTATCGACAACGTGCCTAAGACAAAGCAGGAATATGTCGATTTACTTCACGATAAGTACGAGAACTTCTCGCTTTCCGCACAAGAAAAGCTTCAGGCTGCCGAGAATTACATTCGCGGAAACCGTGCCGATGAGGAGCTTACCGATGAGGAGAAGGCTGAAAAAGAGAGAACTCTTCTTGAAATCAGCTATCTTAAAGCGGCGGCAAAAAAGCTTTATTCCAAGCTTCCGTCTTTGCCCGAGAGACAATACCGAGATACAAAATCACTTCTTAAGCGAAATCCGACAGCCGTTTCACCTAAGTATCAGGCGGCTTTTGAGGAGCTTAAAAAGACCCTTAGCGAAAGGAAAACAAAATAATGAAGATTATGGTAGCATCAGATATTCACGGCTCTGCTTTCTATTGCCGTGAGATGATAAACGCCTACGAAAGAGAGAATCCCGACAGACTTTTGTTCCTCGGAGATTTGCTCTATCACGGCCCGAGAAACGACCTTCCGAAGGAGTATGCTCCGAAAGAGGTTATCGCAATGCTTAACGATGAAAAGGTAGCTTCAAAGGTGCTCTGCGTAAGAGGAAACTGCGAAGCCGAGGTTGACCAAATGGTGCTCGATTTCCCGTGCCTTGCCGATTACTGCGTGCTCTTTGCGGGAAACAGAATGATTTTCGCAACTCACGGCCATGTTTACGGTGAGAAAAATCCGCCTAAGCTTAAAAAGGGCGATATTCTCCTTAACGGCCATACTCACGTGCCCGCACTTGTCGAGCACGAAAACTTCACCTATATCAATCCGGGCTCGGTTTCTATCCCAAAGGAGAACAGCCACCACGGCTACATGGTGATTGACGATGAAAAAATCGTATGGAAAACACTTGAGGGAGAAGAGGTAAAGTCCTACAAGCTATGAGCAAGAAAACACAAATTAAGCTCATAAGCATTCCCGTGTTTCCGATTGCTTTAATAATCTACTATTATTTCATCAAGCTTAATATAATCCATGCGGGCAGCTTTTATTTTCGTGTGTTTCCCTTACCGCTTACGCTAATTGTAATTTTGCTTCAGACGTTTTATCTTATAGTGGCATGTGGCGTAAGTATTTACGGCGTTAGGGTATCGCACAGAAAAAAGCTTCGCAAGTATATTGTATATATGCTGTCTGCGGCAATGCTTTATACGATTGTCTTTTCGCTCAAGGTGGCGTTCGGCGTATTTTTCACTACGCACGATGTCGTTTTGTCGGTGGCAATGATGCTTATGCCGCTCATATACAATATGCTTCTGACATATGCTGTGAAAACAAGACGCAGAAAATAAAATAAGAATAAATAAACCGGAGGGCTCTCTTGAAGAAGAGGGCTCTCCGGTTTTTGGGTTATGAAAGAGTGAATTTTACAAAGTTTTGATATGGTGTACTGAAACTCGGACAACTAAGAGGGGGTTTCAAAATAATCATATCTTTTTTCTTTTGCATATGCTATCATTTAAAAGTAAACAAAAAGACCCGCAAAGCGGGTCTGAATTGTACAACACTCGGTTGTGAGTTGCCTTGGCAACGGTTTGAATAAATTTTTATTTGAACCTATAGTGTAATCTCATAAGGTAATGAGATATTTGTATATTAACATGTAAATTTGAATTTGTCAATAAAATCAGTAAGGAGAAAACAACAATGTTAGAGAAAAAAGATTACTATTTGGGACTGGATATCGGTACAAGTTCTGTAGGCTGGGCTGTAACAGATACCGACTACAATATTTTAAAATTCAAAAAGAAGGATATGTGGGGAATAAGACTTTATGACGAGGCTAAGTCTGCAGAAGACAGAAGGACTTTCCGCGCTTCACGCAGAAGAACTCAAAGAAAATCAGAGAGACTAAAGCTTCTCGAAATGCTTTTCAGCGAAGAAATTGCAAAGGTAGACCCGTCGTTCTTTATCAGACTTCACGAGAGTAATCTGTATCTTGAGGACAAAAGCGGAAATGTTCCTTATAGCATTTTTGCGGATGCCAATTATACGGATAGGGAATTTCATATTTGTTACCCGACAATTTACCACCTGAGAAAAGAGCTCATAGAAAGCAGCGAGCCGCATGATGTGAGACTTGTGTTCCTTGCGCTTCATCATATAATAAAGAAACGCGGACATTTCCTCTTTGATTATTCGTACACCACTCAGTCGTCAAATGATTTTAATACGGTGTATTATGAGCTGGAGAACTATATCAATGAGAACTACGAATCGGACGAAATCGATTTTGAGTTAAGCGAAGAGAATATAAAAAAGCTTTCGGAGATTTTGAAGGACACAGACAAGAGTAAGAAAGAGAAACCTGATGAACTTGCCAAGCTTTTCGATATTGATAATAAGAAAAACAAAGCACATTATAATATGCTTAAGCTCATGTGCGGATGCAAGCTAAAACTTGTTAAAATTTTCGATGATGAATTGCCGGACGATGAAGAAACGAAAAATATAGATATTTGCTTTGCGGAAAAATACGAGGAAAAAGAAGAGGAATATGAGTCATTGCTCGGAGAAAGTTTTGAGCTGATACAAAGGCTTAAAGCAGTATATGATTGGGCGCTGCTTGCAGATATTCTGGGTAAATTCGAGTATATATCACAGGCTAAAGTCGATAAATATTATGAGCACAGAAAAGACTTAAAAACTTTGAGAGCCTATGTGAAAGCATATATGCCCGAGAAGAAAAATGAAATATTTGAAATAGGCGGCAAAGAAAATAACTATGTTGCGTATTCCGGGCACAACAAAAACAGAGAGCGCATGGGAGTGCTCGAAAAAAGCTGTACTCAGGCGGAATTTTGTGAATATCTCAAAAAGGTATTGGGGAAAAACTGTCTGAGTGATGAATACAAAGATATGTTCAAGAAGATTGAGAACGATACATTCATGCCAAAGCCCGTAAGCAAGGATAACTGCGTCATTCCCATGCAGATAAACGAAAAGGAGCTTGTGAAAATTCTTGATAATGCCAAGGAGTATTTGCCGTTCTTAAATCACAGGGACGAAAACGGAATATCGGTTTACGACAAGATAATCAGAATCTTCGAGTATCGCATTCCTTATTTTGTCGGCCCGCTTAACAGACACTCACCGAAAGCGTGGCTCGAGAGAGGAGACGAAAAAATCTATCCGTGGAATATTGAGAAAGTTGTTGACTACGAGAGGTCGGCGGAGAAATTTATCGAAAACCTCACGAGCAAGTGCACATATTTGCCGACTCAGGATGTTATTCCGAAAAACTCACTTCTTTACAGTGAATTTTGCGTGTTGAACGAGATAAATAATCTCACTCTTGACGGCAACAAAATAGATGTTCAAACGAAGCAAGGCATTTTTGAAGATTGCTTTAAAAAACATTATAAAGTCACGAGAAAGAACATAGAAGAGTATCTCAGGTCAAACGGAAAAGATTTTGAAGTAATGGGCGGAATAGACGACGATATTAAGTCCTCGTTAAAATCGTATAACGACTTGAAAGCATACAATTTGTCGGATGAAGAAAAGGAAAATATCATCAAGGATATAACTGTTTTCGGTGAGGACAAAAAGCGACTGAAAAAGCGACTGAAAAATAAGTTCGGCGAAAAGCTGAGCGATGATGATATAAAGAACATTTCTAAACTCAAGTATGCGGGTTGGAGCAATCTTTCGAGGGGATTTTTAACGGAGATTACCGCGGTCTATAAGAAGACAGGCGAGGTGCTGAATATAAGAAAAGCACTGTGGGAGACAAACTATAACCTGATGTCCGTTCTTTACAGCGAAGAATTCTCTTGTGACGGCTATGAGAGGAAAATCTTCAACGACAAAGTCAGAGAGATGAATTCTTTTGACGCAAACAGAAGCTTAGATGATATCATAAATGACTTCAATTTATCTCCGCTTGTGAAAAGACCGATTAAGCAGGCTCTTTTGATAACCAAGGAGATTGAAAAGGTTATGAAGTGCCCGCCTACGAAGATTTTTGTCGAGATGCCGAGGGAAAAGAGCGACCCAAAGAATAAGAAGAAAACGGTTTCGAGAAAGGAAAAACTAACAGACCTGTATAAATCATGTAAAGGAAAAGTCTACGAAGAGCTTAAAGAAGAGCTTAACAGTAAGGATGACAATGAATTTAAATCGGATAAGCTTTATCTTTACTTCACCCAGTTTGGCAGAAGTATGTATACGGGCGAGAGAATCAACCTGACTGATTTGATGGAAAAAAACAGCAAATGGGATATCGACCATATTTACCCTCAGTCGAAGATAAAGGACGACAGCCTTGATAACAGGGTTCTTGTAGAGAAAGAACTTAATTCCGAAAAGACGAATAAGTATCCTCTTGATTCAAAAACAAGGGAGGAAATGCAAGACTACTGGAAAACTTTGCTTGATAAGAAGCTCATAAGCAGAAAGAAGTATGAGAGATTGGTGAGAAATACACCGCTTAGTGCAGATGAGCTTTCTGCCTTTATTTCCCGTCAGCTTGTTGAGACGCGCCAGTCAACAAAGGCGGTTGCGAACATACTCGAGCAGATGTATCCCCGTGAGAAAACAGAGGTTGTGTATGTGAAGGCGGCTATGGTTAGCGAATTCCGTCACGAATTTGATATGCTAAAGTGCCGAGAGGTAAATGACCATCACCACGCAAAGGACGCTTATCTCAATATCGTTGTCGGCAATGTCTATAATGTAAGAATTACTCACAATAAGGTGCACTTCATTAAGAAGTTGCAGGAGAATGATAAAGATTATACCGTTAAGCTTAAATCTATTTTCACGCACGATGTCGAAGGTGCATGGTCGGCAGGGGGAGAAAATAATTCGTTTAAGACGGTAAGAAAAGTAATGGAAAAAGATAATGTCCTCTATACACGTTATGCATTCAAGCAAACGGGAGGCTTGTTCGATCAAAATATCTTGAAGAAAGGTAAAGGTCAGGTTTCTGTTAAGGCAAACAGTCCACGAAGTGATATAAGCAAATACGGCGGATACAACAGAGCGGCTTCTGCTTATTTCTCACTTGTTAAGTACAATAAAGGTAAAGCAGATCAAATTCGATTTGTTCCGATAGATTTATATGAAGAGAGAGAATATCTTGCTTCACCCGAAAAATATGTATCGGAAAAGCTTGGCGGTTATGCCTGTGAGATACTTATACCGTGTATCAAGTACAGTGCATGTCTCTCGGTTAACGGTTCTCGAATGAATATAAGTGCAAAAAGTGGTAAGCAAATAGTCTGCAGACCTGCCGCTCAGCTTATTCTAGGTTATGAGAATGAGAAATATATAAAAGGCTTGATGAAAGGTATTAAAGACGGATTTAATGATGATGTTTTGAAAAGGTACGATATATCACAAGTTAATAATCTTGACTTATACGACCTTTTGACAGATAAACTTAGCTTAAATGTATATAAATTTCCTGCTGTTTTAGAAGGAATGAAAAAGGGCAGAGATAAATTTATAGCACTTGATTTAAAAGAACAAGCTACGGTCATTACCGAAATACTAAAAATACTCCATTGTAATCCTGTACTGGGAGATATAACTTTAATTGGTGGCGCCAAAAAAGCAGGTGCTTTGACCATCAGTATGGAGTTGGTTAACAAGAACATAAAATCAATAAAGTTAATCGACCAGTCAGTTACGGGGCTCTTTGAGAAGAAAACGGAGCTTTTGAATTTATGAGTGAGGTGAGAATAAAATGAGCTGGCGAACTGTTGTGGTATCAAACCCATCCAAGCTTGACTATTCGATGGGGTACTTGGTTGTGAGAACTGTGGATAATACCCTCAAGGTGCATTTGAGCGAGATTTCCGTTCTTATGATTGAGAATACGGCTTGCTCTCTCACATGCGTGCTTTTAAGCGAGCTTGCTTCTAAGAAAATCAAAGTGATATTTTGTGACGCAAAGCGCAATCCTCAGAGCGAACTGATGTCGTATTACGGAAGTCATGACTGCAGTCAAAAGGTAAAAAATCAAATTGCATGGAACGAAATTTCCAAGCAACAGGCTTGGACGGTAATCGTTGCGGGAAAAATTAAAAATCAGTCGGCTCTTCTTGCCTTTTACGGGCTTGAAGAGGCGGCTATGCTTGATAAGTATATAGAGGAGCTTGAATTTTACGATGCAACCAATAGGGAAGGTCATGCCGCAAAGGTTTATTTTAACGCTCTGTTCGGAAAAAGATTCACGAGAAGTGATGATAATCCGACCAATGCGGCTTTGAATTACGGCTATGCCATATTGCTTTCATGCTTCAATCGAGAGGTGGTCTCATGTGGTTACCTGACAACGCTCGGACTGTTTCACGGTAATATGTTCAATCGGTTTAATTTAAGCTGTGACCTTATGGAGCCGTTTCGTCCTATTGTTGACAATTTAGTGAAAAATATGGTACCGCTAAAATTTGAGAAAGACGAAAAGAAAGCCGTTCTGTCGCTTCTGAAAAAAGATGTGATAATCGACGGCAGAACAAACACCCTGATAAATGCGATAAAAATCTACTGCTTGAGCATTTTTGCAGCAATAGAAGAAAATGATGTATCGCTTATCAAATTTCCGACAATTAATTTTGAGTTATGAGTTATAGATTTATGAGAGTAATAGTATTTTTTGATCTTCCTGTTACAACAAAAAGAGACAGACATAATTATTCTGCTTTCAGGAGATTTCTTATCAAGAGCGGATTTATGATGATGCAGGAATCTGTTTATTGCAAGCTTGCGTTAAATCAGAATGCGGCAAATCTTGTGTGCGACACCGTAAGAAAGAATAAGCCGCCGAAAGGACTTGTTCAGATGCTTACTATTACGGAAAAACAGTTTTCCAAAATGGAATTCGTTGTCGGTTCCTCAACAAGCAATGTGATTTCAAGTGATGAAAGGCTGTTGATATTATGATGTATGCTTATAAGTATCTGAATGACGCCGTAAGCTTTGAGGAAGGCAAAATTAATGTGCTTGTCATCGAGAACAAAAAGGTTTTCAGGCAAACTCTGCGTTCCTTCTATGAGGACTCGAGCGAGGACTTATTCACCTTTTCCGAGAATTTCGAACCGTTTGATTTCGGCAAAAGAGGCTATTTTATTCCAAGTCCCATGGAATTGGATTTCCAAAACAAAAAGCTGACAAATAAGATAACATCTGCCATAGGGCAAACAGCAACCGATGAGTATTACGAGGATTTGACATCGATTCGGTCGGCTCTTTTTGAACTTTTCGGAAAAATAAACCAAATATATGACTATGAATACGATTCGGATATAGAGATAGATTTTCAGTCTATCCTCAAGCTGTTTCATTTCAATATCGATACTTCGTCACGGGAAGCCGCCGAGCTTCTCGTGACCTATATCATAAAGCTCAATAAATATCTGAAATTTGATTTATTTGTCATAAACAGTTTGTATGATTATTTTGACTTTGAAGAGATTGAAAATATCTGTGAGATGCTGGCTTATTATCATATAAATATTCTGGTTTTGTCCTCGTCAAAGCCGGAAAAGTTAACAAAGTATGAGCGGATGCATATTTTGGACTCCGACCTCTGCGTTATCGGCAATTATTTTGATGACATTTATTGACAACAACCTGATTTGAGATTACAATAACCACAGGGTCTTGTGAAATTGCCCTGTGCATTATAGTGGCGCAGCTTATTCGAATTTGAAATTTGAGGTTTGAGAATAGTGTAATTTCATAAGGTAATAAAACTAAAAATGATAAAAGTATACTCACAAAAATGGAGAGAGCTCTTTTCTAAGAGTTCTCTCCGTTTTTTGGCTACAAAAAAGGGAGAGAAAATTTCTCTCCCAAATTTATTTTCAGATTCCGAATAAATCTTTTATGTTTTGTCTTGATGCCGCAAGAACTTCATCGATTGAAATTCCTCGGATTTGGGCTACCTTTGCCGCCGTGTACGCTATGAGAGAAGAATCGTTTCTCTTGCCACGCATGGGGACGGGGGAAAGATAGGGGCAGTCCGTCTCGAGAAGAAGTCTTTCAAGCGGAATATCCTTTACCACCTCGACAGAATGCCTTGCGTTCTTGAACGTGACCACTCCGCCGACGCCGATGTACATTCCGAGCTTCACTATCTCTCGTGACATCTCGACACTTCCCGAAAAGCAGTGCACCACGCCCCTCGGCTTATGCTCACGAAGAATATCGAAGGTGTCGCCGTGAGCGTCTCGGTCGTGCACAGAAATCGGAAGAGCAAGCCTGTTAGCAAGCTTAATCTGCTCGATGAAAACGGGCTTTTGAATCTCTCGGGGGCACTCGTCCTCCCAGTAGTAGTCGAGTCCTATTTCGCCGATAGCGACTATCTTTTCATGCTTTGTGCACTCCTCGACATGCTCTAGCCAATTTTCAGGGAGGTCACGGCATTTTCGGGGTGAATACCGACTGCGCCGTAGACGTTCGGATAATCTTCCGTAAGCTTAAGGACTTTTTCTATGCTCTCGAAGCTTGAGCTCATATCAATGACGCCCTCCACACCTTTTCGTGGGAGAATGTCATTTAAAAGCTCGTTTCTGTCAGCGTCGAACGCCTCATCGTCATAGTGCGAATGTGAGTCGAAAATCATGAAAGTCTTGCTCCTGCGGGAATGCTCTCGTCAACCATGATAAGCTTGATGTTCTCCTCGTCAATCTCAGCAGAGAGAAGCATGCCGTTGGACTCGATTCCGCAAAGAGTTCTCGGCTTGAGGTTTGTTACTGCGATGAGGTGCTTGCCGACAAGCTCCTCGGGCTGATACCACTTAGCGATACCGGAAACGATGGTTCTCTCGCCGTGACCGTCGTCAAGTGTGAACTTGAGAAGCTTTTTAGCCTTCTTGACCTTCTCACACTCCTTGACTACGACAACCTTCATCTCAACCTTGGTGAAGTCGTCAAAGTCAATTTTCGGAAGTTCCTCGTAGTCGTCCTCCGGCTCTTCTTCTTTCGGAGCGTACTTAGCCATGACAGCCTCGATTTTCTCGTCCATTTCCTTCTGGTCGATTCTTGCAAAGAGAATCTGCGGCTTGTCTGTTACCTTGTTTCCGCTCGGATAAAGTCCGAACTTCTCGAGGTCGTCATATTCTCTTATCTCTGTGCCGAGCTGAGCGAAAATCTTATCTGCTGTATCAGGGAGGAAAGGCTTTAAGAGAGTTGTTGCGACGCAGATGCTCTCAACGAGGTTGTAGAGAACAGTCTTGAGTCTCGGAAGCTTCTCTTCGTCCTTAGCGAGTGCCCATGGCATTGTTTCGTCAATGTACTTGTTACAGCGCTTGTAGACCGCAAAAATCTCGGTGAGTGCGTCTGCAACTCTTAATTTATCCATTTTAGCGGTGACTTTCTCACGGGCTGCGGTTACGACTGCCTTGAGGTC
>CAVBOS010000024.1:0-16149 GCA_963597005.1 Lachnospiraceae bacterium | reverse complement strand
ATGACCTCTATTTTCTTCCGCAAGCCGATTTAAATCGTATGGAGGAAT
Source organism: Lachnospiraceae bacterium (assembly GCA_963597005.1). GTDB lineage: Bacteria > Bacillota > Clostridia > Oscillospirales > Acutalibacteraceae > SIG603. The sequence continues at coordinate 16,101 of CAVBOS010000024.1, read as the reverse complement.
TCTATGCCGCATCATACGAGAGCTTTGACAGGGAGAGATTTGATTATCTGGCTCAGGCATTTGGCCTAAGCCGAAAGAAAAAAATAGCAAGCTTCTCCAAGGGAATGAAGCGTCAGGCAGCGTCTATACTTGCGCTCAGTACAAGGGCAAAGTATGTCTTTCTTGACGAAACCTTTGACGGTCTCGACCCGGTAATGAGAAATCTGTTGAAAAAGGAGATTTATGCCGACGTCGCAGACAATAACTCCTGCGTGGTTATCACCTCGCATTCGTTAAGAGAACTGGAGGATACTTGCGACAGGCTCGCACTTCTGTATCAGGGCGGATTGGTGTTCGAGAGTGATGTGGACGAACTTCAGACAAAGCTTGTCAAGGTACAGGTAGCTTTTGCGGATTCTGATTTTGACAGTGAGAAATTCGACGGCATTCACTACCTCGATTACGAAAAGCACGGAAGTGTGGCAAAGCTTATCGTAAGAGGAGAAAGGGATGCGGTGCGTTCAAGATTTCAAAGACTTGAACCGCTTATTTTGGATGTGCTTCCGCTTTCATTGGAGGAGATATTTATTTACGAATTAAGTGCAAGAGGATACCTTGTGAGCGAGGAGAATAACGATTATGAGTAATAGTTTTAACCCCAAGCTTTATAAGGACGGACTCAAACAGCTGAAGATGCAGGGAATTGTTCTCTTGATTCTTTCGATGATGACAACGGCAATCCCTACTATCATTCAGTTGATAGAGATAAGGCAGTATCAGTTTGATGAGGTCATGCATTATGCAACCCACACGGGTATGCATTTGTCGCTTATGGCATTTATGTTTGTGGGATCATATATCCTAACATACAGTGCTTTCAGATATTTGAATAAAAGAAGTGCGTCGGATATTTATGATTCCTTGCCGAACACGAGAGCATGCACGTTTATCAGCCTTGCGGGTTCTGTACTCACATGGATAGGCGTGATAGTTCTTGCAAATATGATTTTGCAGTTTTCACTGAGCTACCTTTTCAGCGGTGGTCACATGGCAATTGGCGGAACTCTTAAATATTTTGTGTTCTATCTTCTCTCGAGTGCTGTCGTTGCGGCAAGCACCATGCTCGGAATGAGCGTGACGGGAACAGCGTTCACAAATTTTGTCGCATCGGGACTTACACTTTGTCTTCCGAGAGCGGTAATCGCGCTCTTTGAGGTTATGGCGGTTCTTGCAGGTCAGATAGTCCCTTTGAATAGTATGCCGGGAATACTCAGCCCTGCCAATAATTTCGTGATGGCAATGCCGTTTTCTTTGCTTTTCAATTATGATTTTGACTATGTGCTTAACAGATGGCAAGGCTATGTTTACACTTTTCTGCTGTTTGCATTAGTGTTTATACTTGCGCTTTACTGCTTCGTGAAGAGAAAGAGCGAAACAGCGGGCAAGCCATCAATGGGAAAAATCACACAGGTATTTTTCCGCTGCAGCTTAAGCTTCCCGTTTCTTGCAATGTTCTTTGGGATTGCTGTTTCGTGTATTTATGGTGAATATTACGCAGACCTGTCCTATTGCGTCATTCTCATGACGATAGCTATTGTGGTGTTCTTCCTTTATGAGATACTCACTTCAAAAAGCCTTAAGAGTATGTTCAAAAGCATTCCTTCATTTCTGGTGATAGTTGCCGTGTCGGCACTTATCACATATCTTGGCGTGCTTTGTGGCAATCAGCTCAGAAAGCAGGTCCCGTCAGCCGATAAGGTTGAGTATGTTCAGATTAAGTCTTCGGCGGGCTCATTCAGCGTGAAGAGAGACGAAACCTACGACTATTACAGTAAAATGGCGTCGGAAATTGATTTCAGTGATGAGGATACTATCAACTGTGTTCTTGAAATTCTCTCTCAGAATACCGACAGACACACCTACAATAACTTGTCATATCGTGACAGCCGTGACTTTATCATCAAGCTTAAGGACGGCTCGACCATGGTTCGTGAGGTAAAAATCACGGAGTTTATGAACAAGAAGCTTAAAAAGTGCGAGGAGAACAACGAGGAATACAAGAAGATTTACAGCAAGCTTCCTGACGCTTCCTCTGTCAGCAGTATCAATGTAAACTATAAGAGCCTTAACTACCAGATTGAAGATATCGAAGAGTTTATGAGCGTGTTTGCTGAGGACGCCGCAGAAAACGGCGTAGAAACCTGTATTTACTCGAGTGGTTTGACCGTAGCTTTAAGCGGAAACGAATCAGGTAAGCCCTACTATATAATTTATGATGTTGCAAAGAGAAATCCGAAAATCGTAAGTTATATCAAGGATTATCTTATGGGAGATGCGGCGGCAGAGACAGTTAGTGCCGCAAAGAAACAATACGAGGACGGAAATCTTCTTGCGGTTTCAATCAGGCTCAGTGAATATGATTACACGGAGACTTCTGATCTTAACGAAATGAGTGTAATCGAAGCTCTCTATTTTGATTCGACCACAAGCAAAGAAAACTATGATAAGATGTTTGAAATCATAGAAAATTCGCTTACAAACACGAATCAAAATGACAACGCGGTTATGTTCGATTACACCGACGGTACGATGAGCGGCGAAGTGAAAGACAATATGATTTTCATTTCTGATGAAGATCTCGAGGAGCTTGTCAGTATCTCGTCTGATGTAAGCAGCTATGAAAGCGGCATTGATGAGCCGTATGAAGTGCTTTATGACGATGAAATTAGCGAAGAATCAAGCGAAGAAAGCAAAGAAGAAATTCTTCAGAGTGATTCTTCTTCGGACTCAGCGGTATCCGATAATGAAAACCGAGAGGCTTCCGATTCTGATTATGAAGTAACAGAAGACAGTTCGGAAACATCCTATGAAGTCGATACCGAGGAAAACGAAAACCGCTAATCAAAACCCAATATTTACTGCGGGCACGGATCATCCGTGCCCGTTTTTCGCTTGAAAATCAGCTGTAAGAGTACTATAATCTAGTGAAGATATTCTCAACAGATTACGGCGCATTTTTGCGTTGCTTATCTTCCAATAAAGAAACCAGAGGCTTATTATGTACGACAGATTTCAGAAATTCCTCAAAAGACCGTTTTTGCTATGCGTCGTTTGGGGACTGATAATTAACCTGATAATAGAGGTTCTCGCAAGAAAAACGGGAATTTTATCGCTTTTCACAGATCAGCTGTTTTGTCATCCCATGTCATTTATTTTCGACTGGGCATTCATCACGATGACTTTGTCCGTGTGCCAGTTCTTCAAGCGAAAATATTTTGTTTTAACACTGGTATCGGTCTTTTGGATAACTCTCGGCTCGATAAACTCCTATGTTCTCTCCTACAGAACGAACCCACTGTGCTTTATCGATATCTCTATTCTGCAGATAAGCTGGAATTTTATCAGTAAGTATATCACGGTTGTTACCGTGCCGCTTTTGATTGTGCTGATTGTCTTGGTTGCTTTCATTGCTGTGCTTGTTTTCAGAAAAGCACCGAAGTCAAATGTTGACTTTCGAAAAAGCATAATCACAACATCCGCCTGCGTTTTGCTCAGTATTTTGCTGATTTTCGATATCGGCGGTCTTGGAGTAAAGAAGATTAAGCTGACAAACATCAAGCAGTCATACTCAAATTACGGCTTTGTTTATTGCTTTTTCCGTGGTACGGTTGAAAGAGGAATCGATGAGCCCGAGAATTTCGACGCAGAGAACGAGGCACTTGAGAAATTCAGCGGTATAGCTGATAAAGAGCCGACAGAAAAGCCGAATATAATTTTCATTCAGCTTGAGAGCTTTTTCGATTTGAATTTGCTCAGTGATGTTTCTTTCAGCGAAAATCCCACGCCGTATTACAGCTACCTAAAGGAAAATTACAGTTGGGGCAAATTGAGCGTTCCGTCCATCGGCTCGGGTACGGCAAACACCGAGTTCGAGATTATCTCCCAAATGGATCTTGATTTCTTTGGTACGGGTGAATATCCATATAAGACGGTGCTTAAGTCCGAATGTCCTGAGACGGTGGCAAGAGACCTAAAGGAGCTCGGCTACACCACCTATGCGCTACACAATAACAATGCGACATTCTATGACAGAAACAGCGTGTTCGCTTCTCTTGGTTTTGATTATTTCCTCACAAAAGAATATATTTCAAGCTACACAACTACGGAAACAGGCTGGATGAAGGATAAATATCTTTTGCCTGAAATCAAGAAGTGCTTTGATAATACTGAAGGCAGAGATTTTCTTTACACGATAACCGTTCAGACTCACGGTTCATATCCTACGCAGTACAACAAAGACAATGATATTAAGGTGCTTTATTCCGATATCGAGAGTGACGCGCTGATAAATCAGGTGGAGTACTACGCAAACCAGATGCGTGAAACCGATGAATTTATCAAGTCACTTTGTGAATGGCTCGATTCTTACGATGAGCCGACGGTAGTCGTTATGTACGGCGATCATATGCCGTCATTAAATATTGACACGAATGAATTGATGTTCGGAGACTTGTTTGAGACGGAGTATGTCATGTACTCGAACTTTGACCTGAAAAAGCAGAGAAACGACCTAGAAGCGTATGAGCTTTCGTCATATGTTATGTCGAGACTTGGAATGAACAACGGTATTCTCACGAAAATCCATCAGGAATGTAAGGATGACGAGAATTATCTTGATGTACTCGAGCAGACAGAATATGATATGCTTTACGGCGAGAAGAATTGCTGGAACGGTGTAAACAAATATACACCGACCGATATTCATATGGGAGTAAGTGAGATTAAAATTAAGCACTGCTACTACCAAAACGGCGAGCTTATAGTCAAGGGTGAGAATTTCACGCCGTCAAGCTACATTTATATCAATGACGAACGCTACACCGACACGCTTCAGGTGCGATCCAATACACTCAAACTGCAAAATATAGAGCTTAAGTCTGGTGACAGGATAAGGGTTGTCCAAATGAGTGATGACTTTATCGACTTGTCCTCAACGGAAGAATATATTTACGAAGAAAAGTAGAATAAGCTAAAGAAAAGCGAACGGAGAGAGAAAATTTCCGTTCGCTTTATTTTTGAGACTTATTTATCCGAATGCTATGAAAGAAAATTCGCTGCCGTAGAAAAGTGCCGTTCCGAAGAAATTTAGAAATGTTCCGAAAACAAAGCAGAGCACACAAACAGCATTTAGAGTCAGGCTGATAGTATCCTTTTTGGAGAAAATCTGTTTAAATGACAAAGCCGAGAGGAAGAAGAGCACGGGCACGGTGTCCATGATGTAACGGTTTCCAAAGTGTGCGCCGCCCATGGTTCGGTGGCACAGAAGAAGAAAAATGTGCAGAAGAATCAGCAAAGAGCCGACTATGTGATAAACTCCGTTTTCGATTTTTCTGTCTCTTACAAAGGAAAGAAGAACCGACAGCGGATACACCGTGAAAAAAGGAATGACAAGAAATATGCTCATGCCGTCAAATGCCGTGACGAAAAGGGTTCCAGATTTAAAAGTCGGCAGTCGGAAGAGACATGGGAGATTCGAGACAAAATAGCTCAGAGAAAACTGTCCGTTTTCACTTCTCAAAAACTCAGGAAGATAATTGTGACCAAATTCAAAAATACTGCCGAAACGGGCGTAATTTAATGCACAGTAAAAGAAAACAAGCAGTAAAGCGGGAGTATAGACCCATATTTTGTTAAAAAAAAGCTTTTTGAATTTAACAGGCAGAGTCTTCCCGTCAATTCGGCTGAGTAAAATAATCAAAACTATCGGAAGATAAATAAGCTGGAACGGCCGACATCCCACCGCACAGACGAGAAAGAGCATGGATAAGCCCTTTTTTCCGTATGAGGCACAGAAGAAGCAAAGTGTTGTGAACAGAAAAGCAAGGTTTTGAGCAAAAAACCAAACCCATGCGTCGGAAGTGATCTGTCGCATATTCGTTCCTAGATACAGCGCACAGCTCATAAGTGCACTGCTAAGGGGAGAAAGCCCCCATTTTCTCGCAAGAAGATAGGTGAAGGCTACTCCGAGAAGAAGTACGGCAAAAGCTATGTAATTGTCTGTTCCCGTGCCGAAAACGGCAACGAAAGGCAGAAGAATCACGCTTGGAAGCGGCGGAAAGCTAACGTAGTATTTGCCGCCGTAGGTAGCAAGCTCGAGCCACTCTCGATTATCGAGGTCAAGTCTTCCCTCAAGCCAAGACTTTGCCTGAAGCTCATACGTGTTGTAAGCGTTCGCATCGCTTAGGTGATGATTTGTCACTGTGGAAAATGCGAAGAAAAATACAAGTATCAAAAGAACAGCCGCTGAGATTGCGATGATATCGTGAAGACTACGGGTATTTTTATTTTTCATAGTTTATCCCTTTGAGGTGTTAATTTTGGATATGAATTGATTTTACCAAACTTTAGCCTCTTTATCAACTTGTTAAGCTTGCCTTAGTATGCTACAATACGATTATCATTTTAGAAAACGGAGGATTTGCCCATGATAGGTATAATCGGAGCAATGGACATAGAGGTAGACGGAATCAAGTCGGAAATGACAGATACCGAGGTTAAAGATATTGCGGGACTTCAGTTTGTTTCAGGCAAACTGAAAGGAGTAGACGTTGTTGTCGCAAGATGCAACCCCGGAAAGGTAAATGCGGCGGCTTGCGCACAGGTAATGGCTCTTGTTTACAAGCCAAGATTGATAATCAACCCCGGCGTTGCAGGAGGAATAGGCGAGGGCGTGAAAATCGGCGACCTCGTTGTCGGCTCGGCTTGCGTTCAGTACGATATGGACACATCTGCTCTTGGTGACCCTGTCGGTTATGTTTCGGGTATTGGAAAGGTAGAGTTTGAGTGTGATGTGGACACTGCCGAGAAGATTAAAGCTCACGCAGAGAAAATCTATGACGGCAAGGTTATGAGCGGAGTAGTTGTTACAGGCGACAAGTTCGTAAGCGACGGAGAATTCTGCCTCAAATTAAACCGTGATTTCGGAGCATACGCTTGCGAAATGGAGGGCGGAGCTATCGCTCATGTTTGTTATATGAACAGTATTCCGTTTGTTGTTTTGAGAAGTATTTCCGATAACGCAAACGATGATGCGTCCGTTGATTACCCTACCTTTGCAAAGGTAGCTGCCGCAAAGACAGTGGCTCTCATGAATTCGGTTATCACCGAGATTTGATAAAAGAAATAAATTATCGAGAAAACTCTTGCTTTGCGGCAAGAGTTTTCTACAGCCTGAAGAATCCTGTTTGCAGGATTCTCCACTACAAGACAATCCTGCCCGGATTTTTTTACAAAGTGCTAAAAAAGTCTTTCCATTATATTCGGCATAATAAAAAACTGTCTCTGGAATACGCACATTCATCAACATATAATATGTATATACAGGACAGTTTTTTTATTATTTTTGCTCTTATCTGTAAAAAATTTTATTTTTTCTTTAAAGCATATGCATATATCTTTTTTCCTTGACTTATTCAGACTGAATTTTTATAATTGCTCCCCTAAATACAGGTTTTAATCTTGTAAAAATTCTCCCCTGCCGTTTCCTGCGACAAGGGAGAGTATATCAATTTAATTCTTTTCTGTGTGATAATATGTATCCTCTGACACTCAGATCATAAATCGACCCTATCACACCAAAAATGCATCCAAATATCAGATTCAATGCAGCAAAAACAACCAGCATAACTGTCTGAGCTTCATAATGATTCACGATATTGCTATGATCTTTCTGAAAAAAATCTGCATTTTTTCGTTTTTTTCCAGCCTGCACTATATTCCATATTCCCATGATAATTGTCAAAAATCCATATCCTAAAAAAATCAGCATTACCCCGAGCACTATCTGAAATATCCCGATTATTTTCCATATGGTTGCACTGGTTCGTATTTTTTTGACCGCCGTATCCAAAACTGATTGTGAAAAATAATTATTTTGTGTATTTATAACTGTTTTTGCTTCCATTCTTGATTGCTCCTCTTCTTTTTTTGAATGTTTTCTTGATAAATGAACCTCAGTACTTCGGCTGTGTAAATAATTATATCTAAAAAACATCAAAAAAAAAGTATGTGCGGAAAGTGTGACACTTTTCTTATCTTTTTTGTCACAGATTATAAATTCTTTTTTCTCAATAAAAAATCAGGCTTGCAGGATTCTACGCTGCAGTGCAATCCTATTCGGAGAGTTTTTTATGTCATAGGAACATTATCAATGTCATTTAGTTAAGGTGCTTTCCGGTGGCTTCATCATTATGAAGCCGCTGCAGACTGTAGAAAATATCGTAGAAATTGAAACAAGCGGACTTATTAGTCCGCTCTTTAAATAAATTGATTGTGCTGTAAGGTAATTTTTATGGTTCTGAAATTAAGTTCTGTTAATTATTGTGCTTACAGCACCTAATGGTTGATATGGTATTTAATTTCTTCGGTGGCTTTTCTTTCTGTTATCATTTTTAATCTCCCCTTTTATTTGTGCTTCATTTGTTTTTGTTTGTTGTTATGGCTAAATTATACATAGTCCCACAGGACAGAAAGGGGACAAGTTTTTTGACATTTGGCATATATTATGCTTATGGTCGGCTATAACTATATATTATGGCAGAACATCGGTAATAATTATTGAAATTAGCCTGCTTCGGTACTACAATATGCGTGTATGTATTACGGAAGAAAAGAGGTATTAAGTAAATGGAGGAAAGCATCAAGAGCAAGCCGATGTTTACAAACAAACAGCTAAGGGCAATCATCATTCCGCTTGTCGTTGAGCAGATGCTTGCAATGACAATAGGTCTTGCTGATACGGTCATGGTATCGTCCTGCGGTGAGTCGGCGGTTTCGGGAGTATCTATTGTTGACAGTATCAATATTTTGTTTCTGACGCTGTTTACGGCACTTGCCACGGGCGGTTCCGTTGTTGCCGCTCAGTACATCGGAATGGGCGACAAGAAAAATGCCGGAAAGTCGGCAAACCAGCTTTTTTATGTATCACTGTTTGTTTCGCTTATTTTCGGCGTTATTTGCTGTGGGCTCAGAAGTCCGATTCTGAAAGCACTTTACGGTAATGTTGACGCCGATGTTATGAATTATGCTCAGACTTATTTTTTGCTGACGGCGGCTTCTTACCCGTTTATTGCGATTTATAATTCGGGTGCGGCACTTTTCAGATCTATGGGTGACTCGAAGACAAGTATGCTCACATCGTTCCTTATGAACGGTCTTAATGTTGTCGGTAACGCAATTTTTATCTACGGCTGTGGCATGGAGGTTGCTGGTGCCGCATTGGCAACACTTCTTTCGAGAATTATCGGTTCGATATTTATCACGATACTTCTTTTCAACAAGAAAAGAATAATCAGTTACACCGCCTTATATAAGGTAAAGCTTGATTTTCCGATGATAAAGAAAATCCTATATATCGGAGTACCGAACGGTATTGAGAACTCTATTTTCCAGGTAGGTAAAATTATCGTTGCGGCTATTGTAGCGGTTCTTGGCACACAATCCATCACTGCTAATGCGATTTGCGCCAATATCGCAAGCATTCAGATTACTCCTGGTATGTCTATCGGTGTTACTATGATTACCGTTGTCGGTCAGTGCGTCGGTGCGGGAAAATACGAGGAAGCAAGAAAATATATCCGCAAGCTTATGCTCATTGCTTATATCCTTGTTTGGATCACAACGGCAATACTCTTCTTTGCGAGATATCCGATTTTGAGACTTTATAATTTAAGTGACGCAACAACAGAGCTTACGCTCAAGTGCTTCTATGTGCATGCTGTTTGCGCTATCATCATTTGGCCGTTTGCGTTCGCTTTGCCGAATGCGCTCAGAGCGTCAAATGATGTTAAGTACACGATGTATGTTTCGCTTGCAAGCATGATGTTCCTGAGAGTTCTTCTCACTTATGTTCTCATCCACTTCTTCCATGTCAGCGTTGTGGCTGTTTGGATTGCGATGTGTTCCGACTGGTTTGTCAGAGCGTTGTTCTTCTACATTAGAATAAAGGGCGACAAGTGGACAAAGAAAAGACTTATCTGATTTATAAAGTTAGATATATACAAGAAAATCTCCGACCGTTTGGTCGGAGATTTTTGCTTATGCGTAAATTAATTTCTGGTTCAATCAGATAACCTGAATATCAAGCTCGAATGTAAATTCCTTTTCATTCATTCTGTACTGCGAGAGAAGCTCGGGGCCGCAGGAGTTGGAGCCGATTCCGCTCATGCGGTAGTCGACGCAAAGAACGCTGTCTCCGCATTTTTCAAGCTCGTAGTTGTGCTTTTTGCTTGTGAGCTCTTCCTGAGTGTACTCTGATGCATTGAATGAGAACGGCTTTTCGGATGAGAAGCTTACGGCAAGCATGCCGTTGAGCATGGTCACGTTTCTTGTTCCGAAGTGGCTGGAGTTTTCCTGAGGCTTGATGTAGTCCTCGTGCATATCTCCTATGTTCTCCGTGAAGAAATCAAGTGAGCTTGCAAGCTTTTTGTCCTCATAGCTCTCGAACGGGCCGTAGCCGAAGTAATCGACGGTGTCGAAAATTCTCGGCATGAAGAATCTTAGACCGAATCTCGGAAGATACGGGAATCTCTCGTCCTTCTCGCAGTCCATTTTTACGTGTATGTTGCCCTCTGAGTCGATAGTCCAAACAGCACAAACATCCATGAACTTATGAATGTAAATTGCGGCAATTCCGTATTTTACACGAATTTCGCAGTTTCCGTTAGAGTTTTTGTCAGCCTCTATCGAGTAAACCCTTGTCGTGGTTCTGTCGTAGCCGTATCTTTCCCATTCAAGGCGAATGTACTGGTCATTGTCGGTCGGAGCACGCCAGAGGTTAAATTCTACAGGCTTGGTGATAATCTGCTCGCCGAGCTTTACCATTTTTTCCGGCATGCCGTTTTTCTTGTTGAATGTGTAGGAGAAAGAATCTGAAGTGATATATATTCTTGTTCCGTCCTCAGATATATCAATATCGCCCGAAATAAGAGTGGGTGCGGAATATTCCTCTTCACTGTAAATAAGCTGGTCAAAGCCGAGCTCATAACCTTCGTCACAGTAGTCGGTGTCGAATTTGGAGGTGTAGTAGAAATAAAGGCTTTCACTTCCCTCTCCCGTGAAACCGTCTATCGTGACGGCCTCGGAGGAATGCGGAGCAATGCTCAAATCAATCTCACCGCATGCAACTGTTTCACCGTCTGATTTAATCTCATAGGAAATGTCGAGAAGCTCATCAGAAGAAAGGAAATCTAGTCTGTTTGTGATTTCAACAATACCTTTTTCTTTATCAAGCCATTTTGCGCTTAATGGACGGATAGCCTGTTTGTATTCGAGCAAGCCCGTGTGAGGTGTTCTGTCGGGATAGACAAGACCGTCCATGCAGAAGTTTCCGTCATGCGGAAATTCTCCGTTGTCGCCGCCGTAGCGGTAGATGTCACGGTTGTCGGGAGTTCTTCCGCCGTAAACGGCATGGTCACACCACTCCCAGACGAAGCCGCCGACAAAGCCGTCATATTTCCAGAAACGCTCCATGTAGTCGGAGATATCTCCCGGGCCGTTGCCCATAGCGTGGATGTACTCGCACTGAATGAACGGCTTTTTGTATGCTGTGGTCGAGAAGTATTCGTCTATTTTTTCTGTCGGCCAGTACATATGAGAGTAGAGGTCGAGCATGGAGGTGTCGTTCTTTCTGCCGTAAGCCTCAACATGGCAGTTCTCATAGTGAAGAAGTCTTGATGGATCGTAGGACTTCACCCATCTTGCGGCATTCTCGAGGTTTTCGCCCCAGCCTGATTCGTTTCCGAGTGACCACGCAAAGATGCATGCGTTGTTCTTGTCACGGATAACATTTCTCTGAGATCTGTCGAGGATTGCTTTTTTAAACATCGACTCTACCGCAAGTGCGGAGTAGTGGTCGAGGTCGTAGCCGCCAAAACATGTTGCCGCACCGTGGCTCTCGAGGTCAGCTTCGGCAATTACATAGAAGCCCATTTCAGAGCAAAGCTGCAAGAACCATGGAGCGTTCGGGTAGTGGCTTGTTCGGATAGCATTTATATTGTGCTGTTTCATGAGGGTGAGGTCACGAAGAGCCTGCTCCTCACTTATGGTGTAGCCTGTGACGGGGTCGCTGTCGTGGCGGTTTACGCCTTTAATTTTGATTTTCTGACCGTTCCAGAGGACAACTCCGTTCTTTACCTTAACCTCGTCGATGCCAAGCGACTGCGGAATGATTTCCGTGCCCGCATAGATGAGAAGTGTGTAAAGATAAGGCGTTTCTGCGCTCCAAAGCTCGGGATTTTCAAGGCTTAAGTTAAGAGAGCCGTTCTCTTCCTCCGCTTCGGCTATCATTACGCCGTCAGCGTCATAAAGCTCGCATGCTACGTCAACCTCGCCGATTTTGTCAATCTCAATCTTAATATCTGCATGGCTGTAGTTATCAGAAAGCTTGGTTTTGATGAAATAGTCTCTTAAATGATTTTCGGGGCGGAAGAGCACATAGACATCACGGAAAATACCGCTCATTCTAAGTTTGTCCTGATCTTCAAGATAGCTTCCGTCGCACCACTTCAGTACAAGCACGGCAATTTCATTGTCGCCTTCGTTTAAAAGGTCACTTATGTCAAATTCGCTTGTGGAGTGAGAAACCTGAGAGTAACCCGCAAATTCACCGTTTACCCAGAGGTAGAAACAGGAATCAACTCCCTCGAAATTTAAATAGGACTTGAAGTGAAGCTCCTCGTCGCTTATCTCGAAATGCTTGATATAAAGTCCGCAAGGGTTGTCCTCAGGGACAAACGGCGGATCATAGGGGAATGGGTATCTGATGTTTGTGTACTGGTGCTTATCAACACCGTAGCTTTGCCAAACGGCAGGAACCTCGACTATCGACATATTGTTTTCGTCAATATCGAGACCGTTTTCGTTGTCATCGGTGAAAAATGCGTTCTTGAATGTGTCCGCAAAGGACTCGTAGTATTTAAAGTACCATTCTCCGCTGAGCATGAGAAGGTGAGAGCTGTCTCCCTCGGCAATTTCCTCCTCAGATGCGAAAGGCGTGTAGTAGCTTCTGTTCGGCTCACAGCCTACATGGAGAATATCGGGATCTTCATGGAAAAATCGGAAATTCAAAGCAATTCCTCCTTATATAATAATGGGGTATATTTTGCGCTTAAAGCTTTTAGTCTGTTGCATTTTTTCTCCGTTTAATATACAATCAATGAGAATCACTCAGAGAAAATACGCAAGTTTTTTCACCTATATTTTATTGTTTCCACACACTTCGGTCAAGGGGAAATCGTAGAATATACACATATTTCTTTTCGAGAAAGGAGATAGGGTATGACCCTTAATATCATCTTTGCGTTATTATTCCTTGGGGCGTCGGTTCTCTTTGCGTTTAAGTGCGAAAAGTCTGACAAACTCAAGCTTAATAACCGTTTACTAATATTTTTGTTGCTTTTTGCGGCATTTCTCTTTCGGCTTGTTGTAGGCTACTCCACCGTAGGCTACGAAACCGACATCACGCTGTTTAAAGCGTGGGGAGAATCCGTCAACACGGTAGGCTATCAGGGAGTGTATAACACGAGCCTCTATCTTGACTATCCGCCCGGATTCCTCTATATACTCGGCTGGATGGATAAGATAAGAACCTCGCTTGGCTGGGACTTCTATTCTCAGGGCTACACGCTTTTAATTAAGCTTCCGTCAATAATAGGTGATATTGTATGCGCATATGTCATATATCATCTCGGCTCGAAAAAGCTCAACAAAACAGAGGGCTTTTTGGCATCGGCACTTTATCTTTTCTGTCCCGCAGTTCTGATTAATTCGACCGTATGGGGACAGGCTGACTCATGGTGCCTGATGATACTGCTGTTCTCGCTTTGGCTTCTTTTGGAGGACAAGCTTCTTTTCTCGGGCGCACTTTACGGCTTATCCGTTATCACAAAGCCGCAGATGCTGATTTTTGCACCTGTCTATCTCTTCTATACCTTATATAAGAAGAATTTCAAGGGCTTGGGTATAGGCGTTCTTTCGGCACTTGTGGTTATTCTTGTTGTCGCAAAGCCGTACACAAGCGGATTTGATTACGGCTGGCTTATCGAGAGATACAAGGCAACCATGGATTACTACGATTATTATTCCATAAATGCTTACAATTTCTGGGATATGATAGGCAAAAACTGGGGGCATCTGCCCGAAAGCGGAGTGGGACTTTTTGTTCTCAACTGGTTTGGCCCGTGCCTTGCTACTGCACTTTGCGCCGTGTTCATGTGGTTTGCGAGAAAGGAAAGAGCCAAGGAGGTTGTGTTTCCTGCGGCGGCTCTTTTGATGTTCACAGTGTATATCTTCTCCGTTAAGATGCACGAGAGATATGTTTTCCCGTCCATGCTTTTCATTCTCTTGAGCTACTTCTACACAAAGAACAGAGACTATCTCTTTATATTCAGCGCACTCAGCTTCTTCCACTTCCTGAATGTTGCTTATGTTCTCTATCTTGATAATTCGTATGTTTCGCCGACCTCTATTCAGATAATATTCCTCTCGGCGGCTCATGTTCTCGTTTATATTTACTTTGTTGCCGAGCTTTATTTTGATTTTATCGCAAAAAAGAAGAAGGCATCAGAGAAAAAGCCGTCTTCATCGGCTAAGGCTACGGCAAATAAGAACAGTTCTTCTGATATAAAGGAGCCCGTAATGCTGATTTCTTCCACATGTGAAGCAAGCGAGAGAAAAATCACCAAAAAGGATTTAATCATTTGCGGTGTGATTACTCTCATCTATGCGGCTGTTGCTTTTTATGCTCTCGGAGACAGAATTTCCGCAAATACGTCATGGGAGCCGAAAGAGGGCGAGAGCGTTGTTCTTGAGGCAAGCGAGGAAACTTCCGGCATAAGACTTCTGCCCGGTATCAGCACGAACGGCACAAGCTACAAGGTTGGCTGTGCGGTCAAGGTAGAGCAGAGTACAGACGGAAAGGTCTGGAACGAGATTGAAACCATTGACGAGGCGGCTGTTTATGAGTGGAAAGAAATCGAACTGACGGTAGGTAACGGAAAATACATCCGAGTTACCGCACTCGATGACTCCGTTGTTATAAACGAAATCGGATTTGTGAATGCGGCTTGTGACAGTGTTGTCGGCTTAAGTATAATAAGCGACGACAGCGGCACGGCTGATAAGCTGACGGACGAGCAAAATGCTGTTCCGCTTCACTCAAGCTACATGAATTCCACCTATTTTGATGAAATTTATCATGCAAGAACGGCTTATGAATTTATTCTCGGCGTGGAGAGCTACGAGAACACGCACCCGACTCTCGGCAAGTTAATTATTTCTCTCGGAATCAGAATGTTCGGCATGAATCCGTTCGGCTGGAGATTTATGGGAACGCTTTTTGGTATTCTCATGCTTCCGATACTCTATCACTTCTTAAAGAGACTTTTCGGAAACTCCGTTCTTTCGGCTGCTGGAATAATACTCTTTGCGTTCGACTTTATGCATTTCACTCAGACAAGAATCGCAACGATAGACACCTACGCTGTGTTCTTCATGCTCTTGATGTATGACGCAATGCTCGTCTTCGTGCAAAAGGACATCACAAAGGCTTCTATAAAAGAGATGCTTCTTCCGCTTTTCCTTTCAGGAATATTTATGGGATTGGGCTGTGCTTCCAAATGGACATGCGTCTATGCGGCGGTCGGTCTTGCGGTCATGTACTTTGTGAAGCTGTTTGCGAATGCTCCAAAGGGCGACAAGAGAGAATATCTCTCCAAATGCTATCTTCTCTGTGCGTGGTGCGTTGGAATATTTATAGTTATTCCGTGCCTGATATATTTTGCCGCATTCCTGCCGCTGACGCTTCAATCACAGAACAGAGATAATGTTTTCGGCAATTTCATCTCATATCAGACGCATATGTATAATTACCACAAGAATCTCGTTGCCGAGCACTACTTTGCTTCGCCGTGGTATGAGTGGCCGTTTGACATCAGAAACATCTGGTATGCTATTGATTATAATGTTGACGGTAAGGGCGGAGTTAGCTCAATTACATGTCTGGGTGACCCGATACTCTGGTGGTTTGGCTTGGCGGCTCTGATCTTTGCGATACCCGTTTATATC
>CAVBOS010000023.1:0-16221 GCA_963597005.1 Lachnospiraceae bacterium | reverse complement strand
CTCGACCCAACCGCAAGAGCACTTAAGCTTCCGTGCGGAAAGAACATCATGCTCATAGATACCGTCGGACTTGTAAGACGACTTCCTCACCACCTTGTCGAGGCATTCAAGTCCACTCTTGAACAAGCCGCAACAGCCGATATAATTTTAAATGTTTGCGATGCAAGCTCACCAGAAGCTCAGATTCACCTTGATGTCACTAATGAAATTTTGCACGACCTCGGCAGTGAATCAAGGCCAATCATTCCTGTTCTCAACAAATGGGATAAGGTTGAAAATGAGGAGCAGTTTGTTTGCGCACCTCACATTCACGGTGCGGTTCACATATCCGCTCTCAAAGGCGAGGGAATCGATGAGCTTTTAGCTGCAATCGAAGAGGCTCTTCCCGAAAAGAATATTGAAGCCGAATTTTTACTTCCGTTCTCCAAGTCGGGATTGGCTGCTGAAATAAGACGTGACGGCACGGTTCTCAGTGAAGAATATGTTGCCGAAGGACTTAAAATCAAAGCGAGCGTTGACCCTAGACTTTACGGTATCTGCAAGGAATTCATCATAGAATAAATTTTACGCACAATGTCATCAAGACTTCCGAATTTAAACTCGGAAGTCTTTTTTGATAAACGAAAATAAAAACCCTCGAATTAACTTTCGTTAAAACGAGGGTGTAATTTGATAAGCTTATAAAAGCAGCTTAACCGAAATTTGTAAATTTCGATTAGATGAGCTCTAAAATAGCCATCTCAGCAGCGTCACCGCGGCGAGGTCCGGTCTTTGTGACTCTTGTGTAACCACCGTTGCGATCAACGTACTTAGGAGCAATCTCAGTGAAGAGCTTGTTGACTACAGCTTCCTTTGTGATGAAGGAAAGAGCCTTACGTCTGTTGTTGAGATTATCTTCCTTAGCTATTGTGATGAACTTCTCGGCTAAAGCCTGAACTTCCTTAGCTCTTGTATATGTTGTCTCGATTCTTCCTGTCTCAAAGAAGAATGTAACGAGACCTCTAAGCATAGCTGTTCTATGAGCAGTGTCTCTTCCGAGTTTTCTTGTTCCCGGCATTGATATCACTCCTTATTCCTTATAAGATTTGTCGTCGTCCTTGCGAAGGCTGTATCCGAGAGAAGACATCTTCCAGATAACCTCATCAAGTGACTTTTTACCAAGGTTGCGAACCTTCATCATGTCCTCTTCGGACTTGTTGATAAGATCCTCAACAGTATTGATTCCTGCACGCTTGAGACAGTTAAATGAACGAACTGATAAATCGAGCTCTTCAATTGTCATCTCAAGGATCTTCTCTCTGCCGTCATCGTCCTTCTCGACCATGATCTCTGCCTTCTTACCGCTCTCGGATAAGTCAACGAAGAGTGACAAGTGGTCTGTAAGAATCTTAGCAGCAAGAGATACAGCCTCCTGAGGAGTGATAACTCCGTTTGTCCAAACCTCTAATGTGAGCTTATCGTAGTCGATGCTCTGACCGACTCTTGTAGGCTCAACGCTGAAGTTTACCTTGGACACAGGGGAGAATAATGAATCTACCGCTAATTTTCCGATAACACCGGCAGGCATTGTTGCTTTGTTTCTCTCACCGGAAACATATCCTCTGCCCTTGTCAAGCTCAATCTCCATATAGAGCTTTGCGTCCTGATCAAGTGTAGCGATATGAAGGTCCGGATTAAGAATCTCAACCTCGCTGTCGTTCTTTATGTCGCCGGCAGTTACTTCGCAGCAACCCTCAGCATCAATAACGACAGTCTTAGGTCCGTCGCAATCAAGCTTTGCAATAATTCCCTTAATGTTGAGAATTATCTCAGCAACATCTTCTTTTACGCCCTTTATTGTGGAGAACTCATGAAGAACGTCGCGGATTGTAACAGATTTAACTGCTACGCCGGGAAGGCTTGAAAGAAGAACTCTTCTCAAGCTGTTTCCGAGAGTAGTACCGAAACCTCTCTCAAGAGGCTCTACGAGAAATCTGCCGTAGTTTTCTTCTTCTTTGATCTCTTCGACTTTTATATTAGGTCTTTCTATCTCAATCATCGCGATCCTCCTTTACAATTAGCAAAAAATTGCTCAAAAAATGTCCTGAAGAAAATAAGATTTCCTTTAGGGGACTTATTTTTAGGGGCATTACTTGGAGTACAACTCGACGATGAGATGCTCTTCTACAGGGAAGTCAACATCTGCACGAACAGGGAGTCTTGTGAGCTGAACCTTGAGCTCGTCCTTGTTCGGTCTCTCGATCCAAGCCGGTAAAGTAACTTCAACTGCGTCTGCACCGACAAACTTGGAGAATCTAGCGCTTGATCTGCTCTTCTCACAAACCTCGATGACGTCGCCAGCCTTTACCTGGTAGGATGGGATATCAACCTTCTTACCGTTTACGAGGAAGTGACCGTGTGTAACGGACTGTCTTGCCTCACGGCGTGTTGTTGCAAATCCTGCACGGAATACAACGTTGTCTAATCTTCTCTCGAGTAAGCAAAGAAGATTCTCACCGGTGATACCCTCAGCCTTCTCAGCCTTGAGGTAATAATCGTGGAACTGCTTCTCGAGAACGCCATATACGAACTTAACCTTCTGCTTCTCGTTGAGCTGGAGACCGTACTCTGTCTGCTTACGTCTCATTGTGCCCTTCGGGTTGCGGTTAGTTGTCTTCTTGGAGTAACCCATTACTGCGGGTGACAGGCCGAGCGCTTTGCAGCGCTTAGCGATTGGCTGCATATTCTTTGCCATTATCTTTACCTCCTGCTCGGTTATACACGTCTTCTCTTAGGAGGACGGCATCCGTTATGTGGGATTGGTGTAACATCCTTGATCATGTATACTTCAAGACCTGTTGCCTGAAGAGCACGGATAGCTGCCTCACGGCCTGCTCCCGGACCCTTAACGTAAACTTCAACTGTCTTCATACCATGCTCCATAGCAGCCTTAGCAGCTGTCTCAGCAGCGGACTGTGCTGCGAACGGAGTAGACTTTCTTGAGCCACGGAAACCGAGCTCACCGGCACTTGCCCATGAAACAGCATTACCCTGAAGGTCTGTGATTGTTACGATTGTATTGTTAAAAGTGGACTGGATATGAGCAGCTCCACGCTCAATGTTCTTGCGCTCACGGCGTCTGCGAACTGTGGTAGCTTTTTTACCTTTAACTGCTGCCATTTATTGATCCCTCCGATTACTTCTTCTTGTTTGCCATTGTCTTTCTAGGACCCTTGCGTGTTCTTGCATTGGTCTTAGAACGCTGACCTCTTACCGGCAAGCCCTTTCTGTGACGAACGCCACGATAGCAGCCGATCTCGATAAGTCTCTTAATATCAAAAGCTACGTCACGGCGAAGGTCACCTTCAACAACGCAGTTCTGATCGATATAATCTCTGATTTTCTGAGCGTCATCCTCAGAAAGGTCTCTTACTCTGATGTCAGGATCTACGCCTGTGTTTGCGCAGATGTCTGTAGCTGTCTTACGGCCGATACCGTAGATGTATGTAAGAGCAATCTCGATTCTCTTGTCTCTTGGTAAATCAATACCTGAAATACGAGCCATGCTTTTGCACCTCCATTAGTTTGACACCGGGTAATTAACCCTGGCGCTGCTTGTGCTTAGGGTTCTCACAAATAACCATGATCTTACCCTTGCGCTTGATGATCTTGCATTTTTCACACATTTTCTTAACAGAAGGTCTGACTTTCATTTGTGTGCCCTCCTTAAAGTGGGATTAAATTTCGTTTTAATTTCTTACTTTGAACGCCATGTGATACGACCCTTTGTGAGATCGTACGGTGACATTTCAATAGTTACCTTATCTCCCGGAAGAATACGAATGTAGTTCATTCTGAGCTTACCGGAAATATGAGCTAAGATAACGTGGCCGTTTGGAAGCTCAACATTGAATGTTGCGTTAGGCAGAGCCTCTTTAACGACGCCTTCGAGTTCGATTACGTCCTGTCTAGACATTATATCCTCCATTAACCTTTGCGTTATGATCCTTTAACGCATTTCTTATCTTCTTGTCTGTCATAAGCTGCTCTTCATTTAAAAAGATATTCGTGCCTTGAACATGAATATCTTTCTTGAGCTTAGGCTTTTCAAGGGTTCTTCTCTTGCCGTCCGCAAGTCTGAGCATCTTTCCCTCGGTGCCGACAACGACTAAAAAATTATCCTTTTCTTTACCTGCTTTAGACAACACTAATTGTCCTCTTTGAAACACGCGCCACCTCAATCGTCCGCATTTGTTAAAATAACGGGTCCGTTTGTTGTAATGGCTATTGTGTGCTCAAAGTGGGCAGCCAGTTTTCCGTCGATAGTTTTTGTGGTCCAACCGTCATTCAGAACCTTAACTCTGAAATCTCCGACGTTGACCATGGGTTCAATGGCGATTACCATGCCCGGCAGAAGTCGAACGCCCCTACCTGCTGTTCCGTAGTTCGGAACGCTGGGGTCTTCATGTAGCTTTGCGCCTACTCCGTGGCCGACAAAATCTCGTACAACCGAGTAACCGCGAGCTTCGACATACTCCTGCACTGCGTGACCGATGTCACCCACCCTGTTTCCGGGACGGGCCTGCTCGATGCCTTTGAACAGTGCTTCTCTCGTTGTATCCATAAGCTTCTGTGCCTCTTCGCTTACTTCACCGCAAGCAAAGGTCCAAGCGTTGTCACCGTTGAAGCCGTTTATGACAGCTCCTGTATCGATGGAAACGATGTCGCCTTTTTTGAGGATTTGCTTTTTGGATGGTATGCCGTGGATGACTGTGTCATTAACTGAAATGCAAGCACTTGCGGGAAAATCGCCGTAACCGAGAAAGTTGGGCTTAGCGCCCGACTTCTCGATATACTCGCGAATTATCTTATCTATTTCCCAGGTTGAAACCCCGGGTTCCACAGCCTCACCGCCGAGCATTAAAGCTCTCTGAGAGATCCTTCCGGCTTCTCTCATCAGTGCAAGTTCACGACTGGTCTTAAGAATAATCATTTTATGCCTCGAGTGCCTTCAAGCAAGCCTTTGTGATTTCTTCGATAGAGCCTGTGCCCTCAACGGAAACCAATTTGCCCTGCTTCTCATAATAGTTCTTAAGAGGCTCAGTCTGACTGTGATAGTTTTTGAGTCTTGCAAGAACAGTTGATTCTTCATCATCCTTACGCTGAACAAGGGTGCCGCCACAGGAATCACAGATTCCTTCTTTGCAGGGCTTCTTAAACATGATGTGATAAGAAGCACCGCACTTCTCGCAGACACGGCGTCCGGACATTCTTGCGACGATCGCATCGTCAGCAACCTCAATATTGAGGCACTTGTCGATAGCCACGCCCATGGAATCCAGAGCCTCGGCCTGAGGGATCGTTCTTGGGAAACCGTCGAGGATGAAACCATTCTCGCAGTCCTTCTCAGCTAATCTGTCCTTGATGATCTCGATGAGAACCTCATCGGGAACCAAAGCTCCGGATTCCATATAGGATTTAGCCTTAAGTCCGATCTCTGAGCCGCTCTTCAGCGCTGCACGGAGAATATTACCTGTTGAAATTGTTGGTATTTTATATGCTTCGCAGATTTTCTCTGCCTGGGTGCCTTTACCGGCTCCCGGAGCACCTAAAAGGATCAGCTTCATATTATACTACTAAACTCCTCATTAGTCAAGGAATCCCTTATAATGACGCATCATCATCTGAGATTCAATTTGCTTTGTGGTCTCAAGAGCAACACCAACCATGATGATGACGGATGTACCGCCCATGGACATTCTGCCCATGCTTGTGATGTTACCGTAGATAATAGGAACAATAGCTATAACTGCAAGGAACAAAGCTCCGATGAGCGTTACCTTTGCGAGGATCTTGCTGATAAACTCAGCTGTCGGTCTGCCCGGTCTGATGCCAGGAATAGTACCGTTGTTTGTTCTCAGGTTATTTGCAATCTCAATCGGATTGTACTGAATGCTCATGTAGAAATAAGCAAATACAATGATGAATAAGAAGTAAAGAACCGAGTAGAGCCAACCGGTAGAGGAGAATGCATTGAAGAATGCTTTCCAGAAGCCGGATGTCGGTGTAACAAACAGCTGAATTGTGCTTGGAATAGAGAGGATAGCTGAAGCGAAGATGATTGGCATAACACCGCTCATTGTTACCTTAATAGGTAAGTGAGAGCTCTGGCCGCCGTACATCTTTCTGCCGACTACCTTCTTTGCGTACTGAATCGGAATTCTTCTCTCTGCATCGTTCATAAAGACGATAATCCAGATAACTGCGAGGAAGAGAACGATGAACAGCGGAGCAAATACAAAGTACTTGCCGTAGTTCGACGGATCGTCCAAAGCAGCCTTGAAGTATGTCCAGAGCTGAGAGCAGGTTGAAGGAAGTCTTGAAACAATACCTGCGAAAAGTATGATGGAGATACCATTGCCCACACCATACTGGTTTATCTGCTCACCCATCCACATGATAAGAGCTGAGCCCGCTGTGAATGTGAGGATAATAACAATTCCTGTGAATACTGCGCTGAAACCTGTTGAATAAACGGTGATGCCGCTGTTCTTGAGGTAGAAGTAGTAAGCAGTACCCTGGATAAGACCTAAACCGACTGTTACATATCTTGTAATAGCGGCGATCTTCTTTCTGCCTTCCTCTCCCTCTTTTGCAAGCTTCTCAAGAGCCGGAATGGCAACTGTGAGCAGCTGAACAATAATGGAAGAGTTGATGTACGGGGTAATACCGAGTGCAAACAGGGTTGCGTATGAGAACGCACCACCTGTGAGCATGTTGATATAACCGAGAGCAGTACCGCTCTCGTTAACGGACTGCATGAGTTCGTTAAGAGCGGAAGCATTCAGGAACGGAACCGGAACAACGGAACCGAATCTGAAAGCTACGATAATCAAAATAGTGAAAAGGAGTTTTTTTCTGAGGTCTGGAATTTTCCAAGCATTTCTTAGTGTGTTAAACACCTTAGATCACCTCAGCCTTTCCTCCTGCTGCCTCAATCTTAGCCTTTGCAGCCTCGGAATAAGCACCAACCTTAACAGTAAGTGACTTTGTGAGTTCGCCGTTGGAAAGAACCTTAACATTTTTTGTGTTTCTTCTTACGATACCTGCATCAGCAAGAGCAGCTACGTCTACTGTTGCGCCGTTCTCGAAAACCTCGAGATCTGCTACGTTGATAGCTGTCCAATCCTCAGCGAAGATATTGTTGAATCCTCTCTTCGGGATTCTTCTCTGGAGAGGCATCTGGCCGCCTTCGAAGCCCGGACGGAATCCGTGACCTGCTCTGGCCTTCTGACCCTTATGTCCCTTACCAGCTGTCTTACCGTTACCGGAACCGTAACCTCTGCCGATTCTCTTAGCCTTGGTTGTTGAACCGGGTACCTTTGTAAGCTCGTTAAGTTTCATATTAGTGCACCTCCCCTTACTTTGTTACCTTAACAAGGTGAACAATCTTGTGCACCTTACCGGCTGTCTGAGCGTTATCAGGCTGCTCAGTCTTGTCACCGATCTTCTTGAGACCGAGTGAATAGGCGGTTGCAATCTGATCTTTCTTGGCGCCGATTAAGCTTTTAACAAGAGTAATTTCCATAATTTGCAGCCTCCTTATTATAAAATCTCTTTAACGGACTTGCCACGGATTGCAGCAACCTCTTCAGCAGAGCGAAGAGCGTTAAGTCCTTCAAGAGTTGCACGAACAACGTTGCATGGGTTGTTTGTTCTCAAAACCTTAGTTCTGATATCAGTGATACCTACACAGTCAACAACAGCACGAACTGCGCCGCCTGCGATAACACCTGTACCGGGAGCAGCAGGCTTAAGAAGAACCTTACCTGCACCGAACTCGCCGATGATCTCGTGAGGAATTGTTGTGCCCTTGAGAGAAACCTTGATGAGGTTCTTCTTAGCATCCTCAATACCCTTACGGATAGCGTCCGGAACTTCTCCTGACTTACCGATACCGAAACCTACAGTGCCGTTTCCGTCTCCTACAACTACGAGAGCAGCGAACTTATAGATACGACCACCCTTGACAGTCTTAGAAACACGGTTGATAGCAACTACGTTTTCTTTTAATTCTAATGCACTTGCGTCAATTTTACTAGCCATAATATCCTCCTATTAGAAGTTGAGGCCACCCTCACGGGCGCCAGCGGCCAGCTCTGCGACACGGCCATGGAATATGTAGCCACCACGATCGAATACGACATCTGTGATGCCCTTCTCGATTGCTCTCTTAGCGATTGTCTCGCCAACCTTCTTAGCAGCGACCTTGTTGCTTCCGTTACCCTCAAAATCCTTCTCTACAGTAGATGCGGATACGAGTGTTACGCCCTTAGTATCGTCGATAATCTGGGCATAGATGTTAGCGGATGAACGGTAGACATTAAGGCGAGGTCTTTCTGCTGTGCCAGAAATCTTGCCGCGAACTCTCTTATGGCGGCGAAGTCTTGCTGCATTCTTATCAGCCTTTGAAACCATTTAAAACACTCTCCTATCTTATTTGCCCTTACCGGCTTTACCTTCTTTGCGACGGATAACTTCGTCGACATACTTAATACCCTTGCCCTTATATGGCTCCGGCGGTCTCTTCTCGCGAACCTCAGCTGCGAACTGACCAACCTTCTGCTTGTCAGGACCATGGATGATGATCTTGTTCGGAGCAGGAACATCAATCTTGATGTCCTCTGTCTCGCTTACGTTAACGAGGTGTGAATAACCGAGTGTCATCTCAAGGACATTGCCCTTCTTTGCTACACGGTAACCAACGCCGTTAACCTCAAGCTCCTTCTTAAACTCCTCTGTAACACCTGTTACCATGTTAGCAATAAGTGTTCTTGTGAGTCCGTGAAGAGACTTGTTCTCCTTAGAATCGTCGGGTCTTGAAACAATAATCTCTGTGCCCTCAACTGCTATGTTCATCTTAGAGTTGAACTTCTGTGTAAGTGTGCCCTTAGGACCCTTAACAGTAACAACAGAACCGTCGACCTTTACCTCAACGCCTGCGGGAATATTTATAGGTTTTCTTCCAATTCTAGACATGTTATTGCCCCTCCCTTCAATTACCAGATGAATGCGAGAACTTCGCCGCCAACATTCTGCTTTCTAGCCTCACGGTCTGTCATGACGCCCTTGGAAGTAGAGATGATAGCGATACCGAGGCCCTTCATGACCTTCGGAAGCTCTTCTGCATTTGAATAGATGCGAAGGCCCGGCTTGGAAACTCTCTTGAGTCCCTTAATAACAGCCTCTTTGCCCTGTGCATACTTAAGATTGATTGTGATGATACCCTGCTTGCCGTCTTCTTCAACTGTAAAGCCCTTGATGTATCCCTCGTCAACAAGAATCTGGCAGATAGCCTTCTTCATGTTAGAAGCAGGAACTGTAACAGTATCATGCTTCGCTGACAAAGCGTTGCGAATACGGGTAAGCAGATCTGCGATTGGATCTGTAATCTGCATGATTTTGTCCTCCTTTTGCTTTCTTACCAGCTTGCCTTTTTGACGCCCGGAATCTGACCCTTATAAGCGAGTTCACGGAAGCAAATACGGCAAATGCCAAACTTTCTAAGGTAGGCATGCGGTCTGCCGCAGATCTTACATCTGTTGTACTCTCTGGAAGAGAACTTCTGATCTCTCTGCTGCTTGATTTTCATTGATGTCTTTGCCACAGTGCATATCCTCCTTACTTCTCAAACGGTGCACCCATGAGTGTTAAGAGCTCACGAGCCTCTTCGTCTGTATTTGCGGTTGTTACGAAGCAGATGTCCATTCCGCGAACCTTGTCGATCTTATCGTACTCGATTTCAGGGAAGATGAGCTGCTCCTTGATACCCATGTTGTAGTTTCCGCGACCGTCGAAGGAATTAGGATTGATTCCTCTGAAGTCACGAACTCTCGGAAGAGATACATTGAAGAGTCTGTCCATGAACTCCCACATCTTCTCTCCGCGAAGTGTAACCTTAACACCGATCGGCATACCCTCTCTGATCTTAAAGTTAGCAACTGATTTCTTTGCCTTACAAACCATCGGCTTCTGACCGGTGATCTTTGCGAGATCGCCGCTGATGTTGTCGATGATCTTAGCGTTGTCTTTTGCTTCGCCGGCACCTACGTTGATAACAATCTTATCGAACTTAGGAATCTCCATTACACTCTTATAAGAGAACTTTTTCATAAGAGCAGGAGCGACTTCAGCTTTGTACATTTCCTTAAGTCTAGCCATTTCTTAAACGTCCTCCTTACAGTGTCTCGCCGCACTTCTTGCAGATACGCTCCTTGGAGCCGTCCTCAAGAATCTTGTGTGCAACTCTTGTAGCCTTGCCGCAGCGTGGGCAAACAATCTGAACCTTTGAGGAATAGATTGCAGACTCAGCCTTTACAATGCCGCCCTGCTCGCCCATTCTCTTCGGCTTTACGTGCTTGCTGACCATATTGCAGCCTTCTACGATTACCTTGCTCTCCTTCGGGGAAACAGCAAGAACCTTGCCCTGCTTGCCTCTATCCTTACCAACGAGGATTACAACGTTGTCACCTGTTTTTACATGAACCTTAGACATTTGTTGACACCTCCATTAAAGAACTTCCGGAGCAAGTGAAAGGATTTTCAGATACTCATGGTCACGAAGCTCTCTCGCGACTGGTCCAAAAATACGTGTGCCCCTTGGGTTTTTGTCTTCCTTAATAATGACGGCTGCATTCTCATCAAAACGAATGTATGTACCGTCCTCACGACGAACGCCGGACTTTGATCTTACGATAACTGCCTTAACAACGTCGCCCTTCTTTACAACGCCGCCGGGTGCTGCCTTCTTAACGGAAGCAACTACGACGTCACCTATATTAGCGTACCTCCTGCCGGTACCGCCAAGAACTCTTATGCACATAAGCTCCTTAGCTCCGGTATTATCGGCAACCTTGAGGTATGTCTGCTGCTGAATCACAGTGAGTTCCTCCTTTGCTTAAAAGCCAAATAACTCTTGTTTCTTCGCCAAAATTACTTGGCCTTCTCTATAATCTCAACTAAACGCCATCTCTTATCCTTGGAAAGAGGACGAGTCTCCATGATACGTACGCGGTCTCCGATTCCACACTCGTTGTTCTCATCGTGTGCCTTGTACTTAACTGTACGCTTGACGATCTTGCCGTACATAGGATGCTTAACGCTGTCCTCGATTGAAACGACGACGGTCTTGTCCATCTTGTCGCTGACTACCTTACCGACGAGTGTCTTTCTCATTGATGTTCTTTCGCTCATTTTAAACTCCTCCTTCCTTAAGCATTAAGCTCGTTCTCGCGAATAACAGTCTTGACTCTTGCGATGTCCTTCTTAACTGCTGTTATACGCATCGGGTTATCGAGCTGATTGATAGCGAGCTGGAAACGAAGGTTAAAGAGCTCAGCTTTTAATTCCTTAAGCTTGGAAGCTAATTCTTCATTTGTGAGTTCTCTGATTTCTGTAGCTTTCATTACTCTTAATCCTCCTGTCCTTCTTTAGTTACAAATTTGCACTTGATAGGAAGCTTGTTAGCTGCGAGACGAAGAGCCTCTCTTGCTGTCTCCTCGCTGACACCGCCAAGCTCGAACATAACTCTGCCCGGCTTAACTACTGCTACCCAGTACTCCGGAGCACCTTTACCGGAACCCATTCGAACACCGGCCGGCTTCTGAGTTACAGGCTTATCCGGGAAGATCTTGATCCAAACCTTACCGAAACGCTTGCAGTAACGTGTCATAGCAACACGGGCTGCCTCGATCTGGTTTGCTGTGATCCATGCCGGCTCAAGAGCCTGGAGACCGAACTCACCGTAGTTAACTTTGTTTCCGCGGTAAGCCTTACCAGTCATTCTGCCTCTATGGACACGACGATATTTAACTCTCTTTGGAAGTAACATTAGTTGCGGCCTCCTTCCTTGCGATTATTTCTTCTGTTGTTTCTACGCTCAGGACGATCGTTAGCTACGTTGAGAACCTCGCCCTTGTAGAGCCAAACCTTAACGCCGACCTTGCCGTAGGTTGTGTTAGCCTCAGCAAAACCGTAGTCGATGTCTGCTCTGATTGTCTGAAGCGGAATAGTACCGTCGTGATACTGCTCGCTTCTTGCGATTTCAGCGCCGCCGAGACGACCGGAGCACTGAGTCTTAATTCCCTTTGCGCCAAGACGCATGCTTCTGCCGATGCACTGCTTCATAGCTCTTCTGAAGGAAATTCTCTTCTCGAGCTGCTGAGCAATGTTCTCTGCTACGAGCTGAGCATCGAGGTCAGGTCTCTTAACCTCAACGATGTTGATGAGGCATGGCTTGCCGAGCATCTCTTCGCACTGTGCACGAAGCTTCTCGATCTCCTGACCACCCTTGCCGATTACCATACCCGGCTTTGCGCAATGAATGTGAATTCTAACCTTCTGAGAATCACGCTCAATCTCAATCTTCGGAACACCTGCGGAGTAAAGCTGCTTCTTAAGAACCTTACGGAGGTTGTAATCCTCAACTAATGTATCGCCGAAAGTTGCCTTGTTAGCGAACCAGCGGGAATCCCAGTCTTTAATAACACCTACACGGTATCCGTGTGGATTTACTTTCTGACCCATTAAATTTTACCTCCTCGCCGCTTATTCTTTCTCGCTCACAACGATTGTGATGTGAGAAGTTCTCTTTAAAATTCTGTATGCTCTGCCCTGAGCTCTTGGTCTGATTCTCTTAAGAATCGGGCCCGGTGTGACATAGCACTTTGAAATATAGAGATTGGATGTATCCATCTCTTTAACCTCAGCATTTGCGATTGCGCTCTTGAGTAACTTCTGGAGATCTTCGCAAGCTGCCTTAGGTGTGTGCTTTAAAATACCCATAGCAAGGTCTGTGTCCTTGCCGCGGATAAGGTCGAGAACGATCCCAACCTTACGAGGAGAAATTCGGGTATATTTAAGTATTGCTTTTGCTTCCATTGTATATACTCTTCCTTTCTCTTATTTACCTGACTTGCCGCCGACATGTCCCTTGAAGGTTCTTGTCGGAGCAAACTCGCCGAGCTTGTGACCGACCATATCCTCTGTGACATATACCGGAACGTGCTTACGTCCGTCGTGGACAGCAATTGTGTGACCTACGAAATCAGGGAAGATCATGGATGATCTTGACCATGTCTTAACAACCTTCTTCTCGTTGGCTGCATTCATTTCCTGGACTCTTTTAAGAAGCTTAGCATCAACAAAAGGTCCCTTTTTTAATGATCTGCTCATTTAATTGTGCTCCTTTCCGATGCCTTATTACTTACCGTTTCTTCTTCTTACGATGAACTTAGAGCTGGACTTCTTAGGATTACGTGTCTTGTAACCAAGAGCAGGCTTACCCCAAGGAGTAACAGGTCCCGGACGTCCGACAGGTGACTTACCTTCACCACCACCGTGCGGATGGTCATTCGGGTTCATAACAGAACCTCTGACCTGCGGTCTGCGGCCTAAGTTTCTTGTTCTACCGGCTTTACCGAGCTTAACGTTCTCGTGGTCAATGTTGGAAACCTGACCGATTGTAGCCATACAATTCTCAGGAACGTTTCTGAGCTCTCCGGACGGGAGTCTTAAAAGTGCGAGGCCATTCTCCTTAGCCATGAGCTGAGCCATGATGCCAGCTGCTCTTGCGAGCTGAGCACCCTTGCCAGGATAAAGCTCAATGTTGTGGATAAATGTACCAACCGGAATTGCCTTGAGCGGAAGTGCGTTACCCGGCTTGATGTCGGACTCTGCGCCGCTTGTAACAACATCGCCGGCCTTGAGACCGTGAGGAGCGATGATGTAGGACTTTGTGCCGTCCTCATACTTGATGAGAGCGATGAATGCAGATCTGTTCGGATCGTACTCGATACCGAGAACAGTAGCGCTCATGTCATTCTTCTGACGCTTAAAGTCGATGATTCTGTACTTCTGACGGTTTCCGCCGCCTCTCTGGCGAACGGTGATTCTACCGTAGCTGTTTCTGCCTGCGTGCTTGCTCTTCTTAGCAAGGAGGCTTCTCTCCGGACCATTCTTTGAAAGCCCGCTGTAATCTGTAACAGACATATTACGGCGAGAGTTCGTGGTCGGCTTATATACTTTGATTGCCATTGTAATATTTCCTTCCTGTAACTGCTTTGCGGGGCTTATTCGAGTAAGTTCTCATAGAACTTTTTGACCCCATTCGTGCCCGTACGGGCGAGTGCGCGGCCTAAATTAGACCATGCTCTCGAAGAACTCGATTGTCTTGCTGTCCTCTGTGAGAGTAACAATAGCCTTTTTCCAAGCCTTTGTGTAACCCTCATAGCGACCCTGACGGCGAAGATGTCCTCTTACGTGAACTGTGTTGACCTTCTCAACTTTTACGCCGAAAAGCTCTTCAACTGCTCTTGCAACGTCGACCTTTGTAGCCTTAGGAGCAACTTCGAATGTATATTTCTTAGACTGAATGCCTGTCATAGACTTTTCAGTGATGATTGGGCGGATTACGATATCCTGTGCTGCCATTATGCATACACCTCCTCAATCTTTGCTACGGCGTCCTTAACAACGATGAACTTGTCAGCGTTGAGGATGTCATATACGTTAAGGGTGTTAACCTGAGCTGTCTTAACGCCCGGAATGTTTCTTGCAGAAGCGATTACCTTATCGTTAACCTCAGGGAGAACGATTAAAGCCTTCTTCTCAGAACCGATTGCCTTGAGCATCTCAGCTACTGCCTTTGTCTTGTACTCGTTGAGGTTAATCTCGTCAACGATGATGATCTGACCGTCAGCAACCTTGCTGGAAAGTGCAGACTTCATAGCGAGTCTCTTAACCTTCTTGTTAACCGAGAAGCTGTAATCTCTCGGCTTCGGAGCGAAGACGATACCGCCGTGTGTCCACTGCGGAGCTCTTGTTGAACCCTGACGAGCACGGCCTGTGCCCTTCTGTCTCCAAGGCTTTCTTCCGCCACCGGAAACCTCAGCTCTTGTTAAAGCTGACTGTGTGCCCTGACGCTGGTTTGCGAGATAGCTCTTAACCATAAGGTGCATTGCGGAAACGTTTGGCTCGATACCGAAAACGCCCTCGCTAAGCTCGATCTTCTCTACCTCAGCACCCTTTGTGTTTACTACTGTAACTGTTGGCATTGTACTTCCTCCTTTCCTTATGCTTTAACACTGTCGCGGATTACGACTGTGCCGCCGTTTGGACCCGGAACTGCGCCCTTAACTGCGATAAGGTTATTTTCAACATCGACCTTGACTACTGTGAGGTTCTGAACTGTAACCTTCTCAGCGCCGTAGTGACCTGCCATCTTAAGACCCGGGAAAACTCTCGAGGGGCTTGAGCAGGCACCGTTTGAACCGCCGTGTCTTGCGACAGGACCGGAACCGTGAGTCTCTTTGAGTCTCTGGAAGTTCCATCTCTTGATAACGCCGGAGTAACCGTGGCCCTTGCTTGTTCCTGTAACATCGATCTTATCTCCTGCTGCGAAAACGTCAGCCTTGATGAGGCTTCCGACGCTGTAGGAAGAGATGTCGTCAAATCTGAATTCCTTGAGAGTCTTCTTCGGAGCTACATCGCCCTTCTTGAAGTGGCCTGTTAAAGGCTTGTTAACTCTCTGCGGCTTCTGGTCGCCAAAACCGACCTGAACTGCCTGATAGCCATCATTCTCAGTTGTCTTAACCTGTGTAACAACACATGGTCCGGCTTCTACAACTGTTACGGGGATGACTCTGCCCTTTTCGTCGAAGATCTGTGTCATGCCGATCTTCTTACCGATGATGCCTTTTGTCATTTGTGTTTCCTCCTGTTAGGTTATTGGTCGGTTTTACCCGACTTGACCCGCCTTGCGCCTATCCGGTTGGTTGGAATCCTTAAGATCAGAGCTTGATCTCGATTTCAACACCAGCGGGGAGTTCTAAGCTCATAAGAGCCTCAACTGTCTTGTTTGAAGGTCTGAGAATGTCGATAAGTCTCTTGTGAGTTCTCATCTCAAACTGCTCACGGCTATCCTTGTACTTATGAACAGCACGGAGGATAGTAACGATCTGCTTCTCTGTCGGAAGCGGTACCGGACCCGATACTCTTGCGCCTGTGCGCTTTGCTGTTGCAACAATCTTGCCTGCTGCCTGGTCTACGAGCTGATGATCGTAACCCTTGATTCTTATTCTGATTTTCTCTTTGACTGCCACGGAAAATCGCCTCCTTAAAAGTAAATTTGTTTTAGTTTGGCGGGCGAGGGTTTTTATTAACACCTGTCCGGGTGTTCCCACC
>CAVBOS010000022.1:0-16720 GCA_963597005.1 Lachnospiraceae bacterium | reverse complement strand
AGATATTATCAGGCTATGGGACTTTACTGTGAGGTTGCGATTATTTACCTTATGTTCTGCTCGATTCTCACTCTGCTCCAGAGGGTTATCGAGAAGAAATTAGGCTCTTACGGAGGACGCAGCAAATGACTCTTGAAGTAAAAAACTTACATAAACACTACGAGAACCGCGAGGTTCTCAAGGGAATAAATTTCACTGTGAACGACGGAGACGTCGTTGCGGTTCTGGGCCCAAGCGGCTCCGGAAAGACGACCATTCTCCGCTGTATCAATTTTCTTGAAAAGGCAAATGAGGGCGAGCTAATCTTTGACGGAGAGCACTTTGACCTTTCGAAAATCACCAAGAAAGAAATCAAGCGACTCAGAATGAAAACGGCTTTTGTTTTCCAGAACTACAATCTTTTCCTAAACAAGACGGTTCTCGAAAATGTCACATTGGGACTCATCCACGCAAGGGGAGTGAGCCGCAAGGAAGCGGAGGAAAAGGCAGTTTCTGTTCTCGAAAAGGTAGGAATGGCGGGAAGACTCGATGCGTACCCGTCTCAGCTTTCCGGCGGTCAGCAGCAGAGAGTGGCTATTGCAAGAGCACTTGCGGCAGACCCCGAGATTATCTACTTTGACGAGCCGACAAGTGCGCTTGACCCCGAGCTTATCGGAGAGGTTCTGGCGGTTATGAAGAGGCTTGCCGAGGACGGCATGACCATGATAGTCGTAACTCACGAGATGAACTTTGCGAGAAACGTTTCCAACAAAATCATTTTCATGGAGGACGGAAACATAATCGAAACGGGCGCATCCAAGGAGTTCTTTGAAAATCCGAAAACTCAGCGCTCACGAGAATTCGTAAACTCAATCACCGCTGACAGAACGGCGGCTGATTCGGATAAAATCTGATTTAAATCGATTTGTTAGCCTAAAGGCGGCATTCGGTTTTGAATACCACAAGAATACTTTTTCTATATCAATTACCAAAGGAGGCATATACCAATGAAAAAGTTATTAGCACTTATACTTGCACTTGCACTTTCAGGGGCGGCTTTGACAGCTTGCTCGTCAAGCTCTGATTCTTCCTCATCTTCTGAGCAGTCGGCAGAGGAGACGGCATCTTCCGCAACATCAAGCGAAGAGAGCACAGACACAGCCGCTGACGCAAGCGACCTTGAATCAATCCTTGCAAACGCAGACGGAAGACTCGCAGACATCCTTTCAAGCGGAACTATCACAATCGCTACTGAGGGAGACTGGTCTCCGTGGACATATCACGATGAGAAGACAAACGAGCTCACAGGCTTTGATGTCGAACTTGGAAACGCAATCGCAGAGAAGCTTGGCGTTACGGCAGATTTCCAGGAGACAACATGGGACGCAATTCTCTCAGGCGTTGAGTCAGGAAGATTTGACATTGCCTGCAACGGTGTCGGCTACACAGACGAGAGAGCGGAAAGCTACAACTTCTCCGACCCGTACATCTACACAAAGCAGGTTCTCATGGTTCGTTCCGACAACGAGGATATCACATCCTTCGAGGACCTAAACGGCAAGACAACAGCTAACTCTGTCGGGTCGACTTATGCTACCGTTGCTGAGAGCTATGGCGCAACCGTTACAAACGTCGATACACTCGACCAGACTCTCGAGCTTCTTCTTCAGGGAAGAATTGACGCTACTTTGAACGCAGAGGTTTCTTATCTTGACTACATGAATGCTCATCCCGAGGCTGAAATCAAGGTTGTCGCAAAGAGCGAGGGCGAGAAGGTTTGTATCCCTGCCGCAAAGGAGAACACAGATTCCCTTATCAAGGCTATCAACGCTTGCATTCAGGAAATGCGTGACGACGGAAGCTTAGCAGAGCTTTCCGAGAAGTATTTCAGCGGCGATATCACAAATCCGTAATTGAAATTTATGGGGTACGAGAATTTTCGTGCCCCTTAATTTCCGTTAATACTTGAATTGTTAACAAATAAGATATATTATGAAGATTAGGCTGAAAAAAGCCTATGTAATTCGTAAATTGTAGGTTGTTTTGAAAGGATTTGATACTATGACAACTATTGATATTATTTCAGGATTCCTCGGCGCAGGAAAAACCACCCTTATCAAAAAGCTTCTCGAAGAGAGCTTCAAGGGACAGAAGCTTGTTCTTATCGAGAACGAGTTCGGCGAAATCGGTATTGACGGCGGATTTTTGAAGGATTCCGGCATTCAGATTAACGAGATGAATTCAGGCTGTATCTGCTGTTCTCTTGTCGGCGATTTTAACCAGGCTCTTCACGATGTTGTCGAGCAGTATGCTCCCGACAGAGTTATCATCGAGCCGTCAGGCGTCGGTAAGCTCAGCGATGTTTCAAGAGCAGTCGGTAATGCAAACAAGACCACACCTATGGTTCTCGGCTCTGCTGTTGCTGTTGTCAACGCAAAGAAGTGCAAGATGTACATGAAGAACTTCGGCGAGTTCTTTAATGATCAGATTGAGACAGCAGGCACAATCATTCTTTCGAGAACTCAGGATATTTCCGAGAGCAAGCTTGAGGAGGTTATCGCACTCATAAGAGAGCACAACAAGGACGCTGTTATCATCACAACTCCGTGGGATCAGCTTTCGGGCGACACCATTCTTTCCGCTATGGCTCACCACTCTCTTGCAGAGCAGCTCATGGCAGAGGCTAAGGCAGCTGACTTTGACGATGACGACGAGTGTGACGATCCGGACTGCGAGTGCCATCATCACCACCATCACCACGATGGCGATGAGGAGTGCGAGTGCCACCACCATCACCATGATGACGAGGACGAGCACGATCACGAGTGCTGCCATCACCACGACCATGACCACGATGAGGACGAGCATGACCATGAGCACGAGCATCATCACCACCATGATCATGACGATCACGAGTGCTGCTGCCACCACGACCATGATCACGATGAGCACGACCACGAGCATGAGCATCACCACCATCACCACCACGGACACGATGCCGACGAGGTGTTTGTATCTTGGGGTGACGAGACACCGAAGAAGTATACAAAGGCTCAGATTGAGGAAATCCTCGAGGAGCTCGACACAGGAATTCACGGTGCCGTTCTTCGTGCAAAGGGATATGTTCCGAACGCAGAGGGCGAGTCTTGGATTCACTTTGATATGGTTCCCGGTGAGATTGAAATCCGCGACGGTGCGGCTGACTACACAGGAAGAATTTGCGTAATCGGTTCAGGTCTCAAGGAAAACGAGCTTCCGACTCTCTTCGGACTTAAGTAAGAATAAGAAAGGATACCTATATGGCTAAACAGCAGGTTCCCGTTTATGTTATATGCGGATTTTTAGAGTCCGGCAAAACCAACTTTATCGCTCCCATGATGACAGGAGCCGACTTCACAAAGGATGAGCGCACACTTCTTCTTGTAACGGAGGAGGGCGAAGAGGAGTATGATGAGCAGGCAATGCTCGAGTACAAGGTTCGCATGAGCGTTATCGACGAGAAAGAGGATTTCACAAGAGATAATCTCACAAAGCTCGACAATAAATATCATCCGACACAGGTTCTCATCGAGTACAACGGAATGTGGGAAGTTCCCGACCTTAATGAAGCACTTCCCGACAACTGGACAATTTATCAGATTGTCACAACGGTTGATTCCACTACCTTTGACGCCTATTCAAAGAATATCGCTCAGCTTATGAGCCAGCATATCATGAACGCAAGCATGGTCATCTTCAACAGATGCACCGAGGAGCTTGCAGAGGTGCTCAGATCCCGTAACCTCAAGATGCTCAACCGCCGTGCAGAGATGTATCTCGAGTATGCCGACGGCCACACCGAGGAGTACGACGACGGAACACCGCCATTTGATATGGATCAGCCCGTCATCGAGCTTACCGACGATGACTACGGAATTTGGTATGTCGACGTCATGGAGAACCCCGACAGATACGACGGTCATGCCGTTTCGTTCTTGGGTCAGGTTGCGAAGAACATCCGATTCGGCAAGGACGGAATGGCTTGCGGCAGATTTGCAATGGTCTGCTGTGCCGAGGATACTCAGTTCTTGGGCGTTCTCTGCAAGGGTCCGCAGGCTAAGGATCTCAAGAACCGTGACTGGGTCAAGCTTCAGGCAAGAGTCAAGTGCGAGAAGAATATGCTCTACCGCGGAAAAGGCCCTGTTCTCTATATCGAGAAGCTTCAGAAGGTTGAGGCTCCCGCTCCAGAGGATCAGCTTGTCACATATTAATTTAAATAAGCAAAATAAGCATGAAAAAACGCTGCCCAATCGGACAGCGTTTTCGATTACTTGTATGTTTAATTTTTGCCTTGCTTTTCTTCTTCGGTGAGATTATTCAGAACCTTTAGGACTATCGGAACACTAAGGCAGAAGGCGCAGACATCAGCTACCGACTGGGTTATCTCAATTCCCTTCAAGCCGAGAAGAGCACCGAGAATAACGAGAAGCGGAATGAAGAAGATGAACTGGCGTGACATCGCAACGATTGTTGCGGGTACTGCCATTCCCATTGTCTGAAGCATCATATTGCTGAGAACAACGGTTGCCGTGAGGAAGAGTGTTGCGCACTGCCAGCGAAGAGCTACCGTGCCGATAGCGATAACATCGGGGTCGTCACGGAAAATTTTGATGATGCTCGGAGCAAATATCGACATGATTATTCCCGCAACAAGCAAGAATAAGGAAGCGAATTTAACGCAGAAGAAGAACGCTTTCTTAACTCTCTCATAGAGCTTTGCGCCGTAATTGAAGCCGCAGACGGGCTGGAAGCCCTGACCGAAGCCGATAAGAACGCTTGAAGCGAACATTGAAATTCTCGTGACAACGCTCATGCCTGCAATTGCCGCATCTGCACCGTATTTGCCAGCCATGGTGTTCAGCATGATAGTGGATACGCTCGCAAGGCTCTGTCTTGCAAAGGATGGAATGCCGCCCTTGAAGACATCGGCAAAGACTTTTCCGCTCGGCTTGAAGTTCTTAAATGAAATCGGAACGGTACATTTTTTGATATCAAGATAAACGAGAATCGAGAAAGAGACAAACTGAGAAAGTCCCGTTGCGAATGACGCACCCGCCGTGCCCATTCCGAACACGAAGATGAAAAGCGGATCGAGACCGATATTGAGAATAGAGCCGACAGTCAAGCCGACAACGGCGTAGGAAGCGTTGCCCTGAAATCTCATCTGATTGTTGAGAATGAAGCTGCCCACGGAGAACGGTGCGAAAATCAGTATCCAGCGAAGATATTCCACCGCATAGGGGAGAATGGTTTCCGTAGAGCCGAGAAGCATGCATATAGGTTCAATGAAGATAAGGCAGATTACGGCGAAGATTATCGCAAGAATAAATCCGCTGAAAAATCCGACCGACGCCATAACGGAAGCGTCCTTCTCATTTTGTGCTCCGAGCATACGGGAGATGAAGTTTCCGCTGCCCTGACCGAAAAGAAAGCCGAGTGCCTGAATGAGTGCCTGAAGTGAGAATGCAACGCCGACTGCGGCGGTTGCGCTTGTGCCGATTTGACCGACAAAGAAGGTGTCCGCCATATTGTAAAAGGCGGTGATGAGCATTCCGATAATTGTCGGAACGGCAAGCTTGGCAACGAGCTTTTCGACTGGCTCTGTTGTCATTTTTTCAAATTTGCTTTTTGTTTCTGTAGCCATGATTACTCCAATCTTTCTTATTTTCAATACTACTTTAGAATAATTTTAATATCACTTGCAACTATTATACTTGGTGAAGGTTGAAATTACAACAATAAATTTATCGCTTTATTTTATGGGCAGTATATTATATACTTTAGGTAAAACAAAAATATGAGGTGACTTGTTTTATGAATATAAAAGAGATACTTGAAAAAATGAAAAACGGTGAAATTTCTGCCGAAGAAGCCGAGAAAATGATATATGAGCACACCCACGGAAGCTACGAGGAAATGGGCTCTTTTGCAAAAATAGACACCGACAGAAAGGCAAGAACAGGCTTTGCCGAGGTTATCTACTGCGCAGGCAAGGCGGACAGCTTTTTGCCGCAGATTTACAAGAGATTGTATGAGAAAAACGGCGAGGTCTTCGGAACGAGGGCAAGCCGCCACCAGTACGAGATAGTAAAAGAAGTAATCCCTGAGATTGAATATGACGAGGTGTCGAAGATACTCAAGCTTGAAAAGCCCGATAAAAAGAGAATCGGAAAAATCGCCGTTTGTACGGCGGGCACGGCAGATATTCCAGTTGCAGAGGAGGCGGCACAAACTGCCGAATACTTCGGCACAAATGTCGTCAGGGTCTTCGATGTCGGCGTTGCGGGTATTCACCGCTTGCTCTCGAAAATCGACGCTATCGAGGACGTAAACTGCGTTGTTGCAGCCGCGGGTATGGAGGGTGCGCTTGCCAGCGTTATCGGCGGTCTTGCGTCATGCCCCGTCATAGCCGTTCCGACAAGCGTCGGCTACGGAGCAAGCTTCGGCGGACTTTCCGCTCTTCTCACGATGATAAATTCCTGCGCAAACGGAATTGCCACGGTGAATATCGACAACGGCTACGGTGCGGGATATATCGCGACCCAGATTAACCGACTTGCGGTAAACGGAAAAGTGAAATAATGAAAAGGACGGTTTTTGCCGTCTTTCAGACTGTCGATAAACCCACGCACCGCAAAAATCACAGAAATAGGCACAGAAAGTCCCGCTTTTTCTATGGTCTGATGCTTGAGATGTGTTTGACAAAGAAGTTGTTGTGCACTATAATTTATGAGTTATAGTAGGATAGGTGAATTGTCACATTAATGCTATCCTAAATTACAGAGGGGTTTAAAACAATAATTAACAGAGAGGTGCAAATTGGCAGAAGAAAAACAAATATCTCGTGAAGAGTCAACAGGCATTAACAGCGAGATGGTCGAGCAGCTCCTTAACAGGGCAATCAAAGAGGCAGTCGAAAAGGACAGAAAAGCCGAAGCCGCAAAGAGAGCAGAGCTTGACAGAAACACCAATACTATCGATTTGTTCGAGCTTTTCTACCGTTTGGTAGAGAATCTGAAGCTTGTCATTCTGCTTGCCGTAATCGGAGCGGTTCTCGGCGGAGCATACGCAAGGTTCTTTACGGGCCCGATTTATTCGGCAACAAGCAAGCTGTACGTCATTCAAAAGTACAGCGACGGCACGAGCGTCACGACAAGCGACCTGAATCTCGGCTCACAGCTCATTAATGACTACACCGAGATTTTCAAAACATGGGAAATTCATAATGCAGTGAGAGAAGCTTTGAATCTTGATTACACGAACTCACAGCTTTCCTCAATGCTTTCCGTTTCCGTGCCGAGTGACACGAGAATCGTCTACATCAACATCAGGTGCAGTGATCCTCAGCTGGCGGCGGATATAGCAAATGCTTATGCGACAGCCGCAAAGGAATTTATCGAGAAAAACATGCAGACTCTTGAGCCGAGCATTTTCTCGACCGCTATCGTTCCGACTTATTCCATTGCGAGCGGCCCTATGCACTATATCTTCTTGGGCTTTGTCGGCGGTGCTATGCTAAGCGTGGCAATTGTGACGCTGTTCCTGCTTATTGACGACCGCCCGAGATCTCCCGAAGATGTCGCAAAGTATGCAGGCGTTCCCACTTTAACGGTTATACCCTCTAGCAAAGTTAAAAACAAGGAGGGCAAAATCAAATGATTAAGCATTTAGAGATATCAAATTTTCCAAAGCTTGACTATATGTGCGCCGAGGCGATGAACACGCTTTGCACAAACCTTCTTTACTGCGGCGACCAGAACAAGGTTATACTTGTCACGAGCCGTTATGCGGGCGAGGGAAAAAGCTACGTATCCATGAATCTCTTCCGTTCCTTTGCTAATATCAAGAAGAGAGTTGTCCTCATTGATGCTGACCTTAGAAGATCGAGCATTGTCGGAAGATACGGAATCAATTTCCCCGATGAAAGCTCTCCCGGACTCGCCCAGTATCTTGCGGGACTTTGCAAAATGGACGACGCCGTTTACAAGACAAACTATGACGGAATGTACATGGTGCCGGTCGGAAGAACGGTTTCTAACTCGATTTCTCTTCTCTCTTCTCCGAGAATGGGCTACCTCATCAAGAAATTGAGAGAACAGTTTGATATAGTTTTGGTAGATACATCGCCTATCGGTATGATAGTTGACGCTCTCGATATAGCAAAGCACTGTGACGGCTCACTTCTTGTCGTTTCCTATAAGCGAGGCAAGCGCAAGGAGATTACCGATGCCGTGAATCAGCTTGAAAATACGGGCTGTTCGTGTCTTGGCACGGTGCTCAATAACGTCAATCTCAAGACGTTAAGCTCGAGGAAGTATTATTACACTTCGGAGAAATACACGAAGAAGTACTACAAAAAATATGAGAATTCGAGCAAAAAACGCTGATGAAAGGCTTTGTGGATATACATCATCACCTTGTATGGGGTGTTGATGACGGGGCAAAGACGGCCGAAGACAGCAGAGCACTTCTAAAAAGAAGTGCCGAGCAAGGTGTGAGGGTAATCATCGCAACGCCCCATGTGCTGTCGGGAATCGAGCCGTTTCCTTACAAAAAATTTCGCGAGCACTTTTTAGAGCTCAAGCGGATTTGCAAGGAAGAGAACATACCGATTAAGCTTCTTCCCGGTGCCGAGGTCTTCTACACCGAGCACACGCTAAATATGCTTCTCGATAAGAGAATTCCCACCTTAAACGGCACGAGATTTATTCTCATTGAGTTTAATGAAGATGTTTCTTGGAAGAGCATAGAAAAAGCCGTGCGGGATCTGTTTAATAACGGCTACCGACCGATTGTCGCCCACATCGAGAGATATTCCGCCGTGTATTCTCACAGAAAACAGTTGAGAATTTTGCGTGAAGAGACAGGCGTTAAGTATCAGGTGAACTGCGGTGCGGTTATCAATCCGAGGAGCTTTTGGCAGAAACGGTTTATTGAGCATATGATGAAGGAAAGACTCATTGACGCCGTTGCAACTGACGCTCACAGCATGGAGAGAAGACCGCCGAATATGCTTAAAGCATACAAAATACTAAAAGAAAAGTACGGAAGTGAGTACGCATACAAGCTCACTCACTTCGGTTTTTGAAAGGACGATACTGCGAAAAGATGAACGCTGCCGATAAAAGTCTCAGCTTATCAATCGATCAGTGGCACGAGCTAAATAAGAGCGATGTCAATCTGCCGATGAGAATAATGGTGCACGGCTCGAGTATGTCGCCGCTTATCAGGATAAGGCGTGATTACGTCACGATAGTTCCGATGAAGCGTGGGCCGATTGTCGGTGACATCGTGCTTTTCAGAGATTATATCGGTGACCGATATGTTCTTCACCGTGTGTGGAGAGTGGACGGCGACAGAGTTCTCACATTCGGAGACCATTGTCTCGGCCCCGATGCGCCCATGACGAGGGACTGCGTTTGGGGTTTGGCTGTAAAAATAGAAAGAGGAAAAAGGATAATTCTGACGGACAGCGAAAAAGCCCGTTCAAGGGGAATTAAGTGGGCGAAAGCCGAGCACGTGGTCTATAGGGTTTACCGAAAGACTTACGGCAGAGCAAGAAGCTGTGCCGCCAAGATTTATCATAAGATTAAGGGTGACAGGTAGAAAATGGCACAGGAAACACAGGCACTCCCAAGAAATTTAGCCGAGCTTATGGCAAAGCTTGATGCCGAGGGAATAACAGATTACCGCCGATTCAAGGAAATACGAAGCTATCTCGATTTCAAATCACGAGAGAAGCTCATACCCATAAAGGGAACATTCGAGCTGACGCCGCTTTGCAATCTTGACTGCAAAATGTGCTATGTTCACCTTAACCGTGACCAGCTCAAGGGCGCAAGCCTTTTGACGGTCGAGCAGTGGAAAGATCTCATGCAGCAGGCTATTGACGGCGGCATGATGTTTGCATCCATCACGGGAGGAGAATGTCTCACTTACCCCGGTTTTAAAGAGCTTTATCTTTACTTACAGGCAAGAGGTATTCAGATTAATATTCTCTCCAACGGAATACTCATGAACGAGGATATGGTCGAGTTCCTCAAGGTGAATCGCCCCGCACTCATTCAGGTTACCGTTTACGGCGCAAGCGAAGAGGGATACGAAAAAGTCACAGGCAGACGTGAGTTTGCGAGAGTGATGAAGAACATCACTGCACTCAAGGATGCGGGCATTCCGCTTACAATTGCTATAACGCCGAACGAATTCATGGATGACGGCGTGGAGCTTGTGCATTATCTTTCGCAAAAGGGCTTCACCTGTTCCGTCAATTCGGGAATTATGAGTCCGCATGAGAACACGGGCAGAGGGCTTCACGATGCCGCACTCATGACGTATGTCGACATCATGAAGGCTTGGCGAGACGAAACGGGCAACGAGCTCTATCCGCAGTGCGACGAGGAAGACCTCCCGGCAGTCGGCGGAAACGGCGAGCACGTTAAGGGCGTCAAGTGTGCGGCTGGAAGAAGTGCCTTCGCTATCGGCTGGGACGGACTTATGCGTCCGTGCAATATGTTCCCGTGCGAGCCGCAAAAGGTGCTTGAAATGGGATTTTCAGCCGCATGGAAAAAGCTTAACGAGATTGCGACAAACTTCGCAACTCCCGTAGAGTGTGACGGATGTATTTATCAGCGTTCGTGCAAGCACTGTGTGGTTGAACACGCTTCGGGCGCACCCATAGGCCATGCAAATCCCAGAACCTGCGAATGGGTTAAGTGCATGATAAAAGAGGGAATCTACCGATTCTCGCCGAACGATTGAGCGGAAAAAGCATGACGGAATATAATCTGAAGATCGCCGATAAGGTGATTTTGATAAAAAATGTAAACGAGAACGTAAAGGAAAGATGCGGTGACTTTATCACGCGGTCTGAGGGATACGATTTCTCCGTTACTACCGATTCTGAGGATATCAGACGAGAGCGTGAAATTAACGGCGATGAGAGCGGTGAGAGATTCGGTGACGAATACCTCGAGTACATCGCACTGAACCGCAAGCTTGCCGAGAAGATGCTCGATTATGACACTTTTCTCATGCACGGTTCTGTTGTTGGTGTCGGTGATGATGCCTTTATGTTCACGGCGGCAAGCGGCGTTGGAAAGACAACCCGAACCATGTTCTTTCTCGACCAGATAGGGGGTTCGTTCGTGGTGAACGGCGATAAGCCTTTTCTTACGATAAATGACAGCTTTGTGTCAGCGCACGGAACCCCTTGGGCTGGG
This sequence comes from Lachnospiraceae bacterium, assembly GCA_963597005.1. Lineage (GTDB taxonomy): Bacteria > Bacillota > Clostridia > Oscillospirales > Acutalibacteraceae > SIG603. The sequence goes on along the minus strand of CAVBOS010000022.1, from coordinate 5,483 downwards.
AAAGAAAATCTCGGAACGAATACGACAAAAAAGCTTCGCGCAGTTGTGTTTCTCGAGAGGTCGGAGAAAAGCGAAATCAAAGAAATTTCCTATTCTGACGCATTTCTCGGGCTTTTGGGTCAGGTGTATATGCCGAAAACCCCTGAACTTCGGGCAAAAACACTCGATTTAATCGCAAAGCTTGACAAAAGGTTGAAATACTACCGCTGGAAAACCAATCTTGACGACACCGATATGAAAAAAATCTATCGAAAAATCGCCGAGATTGAATAAATCATAACAAAAATACCGAAAAACCGCATATTAATTGGATTTTTCTTGATATTTTACAAGAATTATACATACAAATACTTGTTATAAACCTGTATGTGTGATAAAATAATTATCTAAGGGTGTTGTTCTTAGGTTCACGGTTAACACACGAAAAATTAAACAAAGATTGCAGATTTGCCTTTTATATGGCTTTGCGGATAAAAAGTCGGTTCGATAAGGCAAAAAGATGTTTTGTTCATCCGACAAATGTGTTAAACTGTTAATGAAGGCAATACTTGAAGAGGAGAGGTGACAGAGTGAAGCTTAAGTATCAATTCAAGCTTATGGAGCTTGACGATCAGATTATGGCTGTGCCGATAGGCGGCGATATGCAGGGAGTTTTGAAACTAAACGAGAGTGCGGCTGATATCATCAAACTTCTTGAGGACGAAACGACCGAAGAAGCCGTTTGTGCAGAGCTCATGAAGATTTATTCCTCGGAGTCCTCTCAGAATGAAGAAATAAAGACCTTCGTTCACGATTATATAGCCGAACTCGATGAAGCGGGGCTACTCGAATAATGAAGATTATCGGAAGAACCGCTCCCAAGGTGGAAAAGCTCTGGGGAAAGCAGAAAGTTAAGGATACCGAGTATCGCCTGATGAAGTATGTTCTTCTCGAGGAGAAGGACGGCGAGAGCGCACTTCACAATGCGGTGACGGGTGAGACGCTTCTGCTTGATAAATCCGAGAGGGAGTTTATTGATTCTCTCGAAGAAAATCCGAAAAGGATTCCCGAGGAGTATAGTGAGTTTATCGAAAAGCATTTTTTCGTTCCTGTCGACTTTGACGAGTACAAGAGCGTGAAACAGCTGAGAACTCTTTTCTCTGCCTTCGAGAACAGCAAAGAAATAACGGGTTACACGATTTTGCCGACCACCCACTGCAACGCACGGTGCTTTTACTGCTACGAGAGCAACTTTGCCCACGTGCATATGACGCCCGAGCGTGCGCATGAGGTTGTGGAATACATAGAGAAAAAATCTCCGGGCAAGAAGATTTCAATCGGCTGGTTCGGTGGCGAACCGCTTGTGGGAGCGAAGATAATCTCTCAGATATGCGGCGAGCTTACGGATAAGGGCTTTGAATTCTCCGCAAGCATGATAAGCAACGGTGCACTTTTCACCGAGGAGCTTGTCAAAGAGGCAAAGGAGAAGTGGAAGCTTAATTTCGTTCAGATAACAATAGACGGAACCGAGAATGTTTATAATGAGACCAAGGCTTATGTCGGCATGGCTGGAAGCCCCTACCAAAGGGTGTTGAAAAACATAAAAATGCTGAGTGATGCGGACATTAAGGTTTCGATAAGAATAAATCTTGGCTACCACAATGTTGACGATACCAAAAATCTCATGAACGAGCTTTCCGAGAGATTCGGAGAGTGCAAGAACGTGAGTATGTATGTTCACGAGCTTTTCGATGACGAGGGCTTTGACCCCGTTCATTACGAGGGTGACGAGAAATCAAAACTTCTCGAGCGAGTGGAGGAATTCAACCGTTTTGCGGGCGATAAAGGAATGTACTCCGAGAGAAAATCGGTTCCGCACCTCAAGATAAGCGGCTGTATGGCTGACAACGATGGGACGGTTATCATAAATCCCGACGGAGTTCTCACAAAGTGCGAGCATCTTTCATCGGCTGACGGCTTCGGCTCTATCTACTCTGAGGAGAAAGATAAGGCATCGGTCGACAGTTGGAAGGAACACATGGAGTATGAGGATTGCAAAGACTGCAGGCTCTATCCGTCGTGTGTTCTCTTAAAGAATTGCCCCAACGGCAACGATTGCCTCAAGAACACAAGAAACAGAAGATTTTCCGAGGCAAGATTGGGAATACTTGAGGTGCTTGCAAGAGCACACGAAAAAACCGAAACTGCCGACAAAGCGGATTAAATAAAAAATAATATAGAACAGAGGAAAAATAATGAAGAAAGTTTACGAAAAGCCGATGGCTGAGAAGATAGAGTTTGATTACAGAAATCAGGTAGTTGCATCAGGTGAATGTAAGGTAGAATTTACAAATGAAGCGACTAATACCTGTAACAAATACGAGAGCTATCCGACATATAAGATTTGATTGATTATCACGATAAGAATCGAGGATAAATAGTATTAAGAATGCTTATTATGCTCCCACAGCGGAGAAGATTTCATTTAACTATTAGGATCAAGTTGTAGCGTCTGGCAACCAGTGTGGCGGAATGCATAAGGAGTACTACAACTCTGATGCGAACGACGGTTGTAATTTTTATAACGAAGGCATCATTAATGTAACATGATTTGATGTGTAAAACAGGAGTGAAGACAAATGAAAAAGTTAGAAAAACCAAACATGGAAATAGTCAGATTTGACACTGACGATGTTGTAGTGGCAAGCGGCGGATGTTCGGGTTACTGCTCGGATGTATGCAAAGGCGTCTGCGAAAGAATTTGCGAGCCGAAGTGCATGCCGAACTGCAATCCATACGTACTGTAATGTTGAGGGGTGAAGACAAATGAAAAAGTTAGAAAAACCAAATATGGAGATAGTCAGATTTGACACAGATGATGTTGTAGTGGCAAGCGGCGGATGTTACGGCTATTGCAAATCTGTTTGTCCGTCAGAATGTCACTCTGTTTGTGATTTAAAGTGCAATTCAGTAACAACAGAAGGCTGATTGAATCAATAAAAATTTAATAAAATCAGTTTTGTAAAGCAATTTTAGGTTTATTTTAACAGAAGCGAGAGATTGAAAAAGCAAAAGCCGAAAGTGAGGATAAACGAATGAAAAAGGTTTACAAAACACCCGTAGCCGACAAGATTAATTTTGATTACGAGAACCAGGTAGTTGCAAGTGGCTGTAGAGAATTAGTAACACTGATGGGAGCTGGTTGCACCGATTCATCAGGACAAGCTAACGATCAGGCATGATGAGGAGGATGTTATGAAAAAATTATATATTGCTCCGACAGTTGAGAGAGTTAACTTCGATTACAAAAATCAGATTGTTGCATCAGGAAGCAGTACTTGTGATTCACAGCATACTTTTGATAGACCTGTTGGCAGTACTGACAGCTGCAGCGGAGAGATTTCACCACATTACAAAACCTAAAATAATTAGGAAAAATATTCAAAAGTTAAGGGGCAGCAATCCTTTGGTGCTGTCCCTTTCTTGGTAAAAAGAAAACATGAAATATTTACTTCCCGGCGTAATTCTTGATTCAGAATTAAAATTGGAGGAATTTTCGGATTTTGAAGCCGAGAATCCCTCTTCTTTTGCTGTCCCGGAGATAAGCTTAAAAATGACGGACGAAGAGCCTGCCCCCGAGGTGAAAAGAACTTTTGATCACGCTCAGATAAACATAAGCGAAATCGAGGGCGGCTGGCTTTTTTCGAATGTGACGGGCAAGGCGAAGCTTCTTGTTTCTGAGGACTACCGAAAGCTCACTGCATGGGTGGCTGAAGAGAAATACATGGAGCCGCTCAAGACAAATCTACTTCGCACCGCACTCGAGTGCGCAAGCGTGGCAAACGGCATAGTCAGCTTTCATTCGGCTTGCGTTGAGGCGGACGGCTTTGCCGTGGCTTTCACGGGCAAGAGCGGAACGGGAAAATCCACCCGTGCGAACGCATGGATAGAGAATCTCGGCTACAGCTTTGTCAGCGGCGACAGGCCCGCCATTTTCAGTGAAAACGGCGTTCTTACCGTCAGCGGTGTGCCGTGGGACGGCAAGGAGAAGATTTACAGAAATGTTCGTCTTCCCCTAAAGGCTATTTTGGACGTTCACAGAAGCGACAACGAGTTTTTTGAATTAAGAGAGCTTACGCAAAAACAAAAATTCAGAGTGCTCATACAGCAGGCATTCATTCCGATGTGGGACACAAAGACCGCAAGCGGTGTGATAGGCATGCTCCATGTGCTTTCACGAAAAGCACCTATGCTTCGCCTTTTCTGCGGCCCAGACGGGGAATCCGCAAAGAAGACGCACGATGTTTTATTCAATCATCCCGAACTTATAAAGGAGGCAAGACCCGAGATGAAGGTTAAGGACGGATTCACTCTCCGCAATGTTATCGGAGAAAATATTTTGATGCCGACAGGCGATAATATAGGAAAATTTGACGGAACTGTTATTTTCAACGATGTTTCTGCATTCGTATGGGAGAAGATGCAGACTCCTGTTTCAAGAGAGGATCTTTTAGGCGCAATTTTAGGCGAATTTGAGGTTGACAAGGAGACTGCAGAGAAGGATCTTGATGCATTAATCGAGAAATTCTCTTCGCTCGGACTTATCGACGAAAACGCAACCGACTGATAGTATTAGATAAACATGCTTACATTACTTAAAGCAAGCTATAAGGAAGACAAGCGTGGCTTTATCGAGATTTTCATACTGAATATAATCTCGTCATTAATGGGCGGCATAAGCATAGTCGTACTTCTGCCTATGTTGGAGCTTTTGGAGGATGTTCCTTCTTCGCTTCAGGGCAGTGTGGTGGAGGCGGCTGTCAGCACCATGTCCCCCGTGATGAGAGTGGTTATTTTGGCTGGCGGATATTTGTTTTTATTGACGGTTAAGGCTCTCCTTAGCCGTCAAATGTCGCTAAGGCAAAATGCTTATCTTTGCCGCTACACTCAAAGGCAGAGACAACAGCTTTATGAGCTTATGGAGAAATCAAGCTGGCAGTACCTTGCAAAGCAGAAAAGGACTGACCTCATCAATCTTTTCACTTCGCTTTGCGGTCAGGTGACGAGCGGAATTTCTTCTTCAATCGGTATGCTCTCGAATATCGTCATTGCTGTGGTTCAGCTTATAATCGCACTATACATGAGTGTGCCCATCACGCTTTTTGTCTGCGTGGCGGGTGCGGTTCTGATGGCGGTTTTCTGGCCGCTCAAAAAGAAAAGCAAGGCTTTCGGCAAGGAAATGATTGATGTCAGCCGAAACTTTTACTCGGAGCTTCTCAATCAGCTCGGCAGCGTCAAGGAGATAAGAGCCTATGATGTCGAGAGTGAGCACGAGGAGAGGTTCACCAAGATAAACGAGAAATTCACCACCATGCAGACCGAGTACGCCAAGGTTAGCTCGCTTCCGGGTCTTGTCTACAACATTGCGGCGGCACTTGTTATCGCACTTTTATTTGTGTTCTCCACAATGGGTGTTCACATCGAGACGGCAAGACTCTTGGTTC
>CAVBOS010000021.1:0-16775 GCA_963597005.1 Lachnospiraceae bacterium | reverse complement strand
GACAAGAACAATGTTCCCTACACCTTCCACTACTACGTGAACAAAGAGCTTGATCTCCCCCATGTGTTCCACTGCAATATAAAGGATACTGTAGACGCAAAGAAGTGCAACGACGACGAATGCAGCTTCTTCAAGTCAAGAATGATTTGATTTCATCTTCACTTAATACTTCATATCTATGCGAAAAAGCTCCGAAACAATCGGAGCTTTTTGCTTCCCTGACAAAATTCGGAAGAAAACAAAAATCACAGCCGACTATTAAGCCGACTGTGATTTAATTTTATCAGTGTATTTACTTTACATCAGAAAGGAAGAATACCCTCGTCAATATCATCAAAGATATTTGTGTTGAGTGAGAGATAGCCATCACTGTCCTTCTTGATATCGAATGTGACCGTCACGGTGTCGCCGTAAGACGAGCTGTTGTTGACGGTATTCTCGCAAAGCTGAATAACTTCATTGATATAATCTGCACCGATGTTTGTTGCAAGACCCTCCTGAGCCGCGAGGTCTCTCTTGGACTGAATATCCTTTGAAATGTTCTGAAGAGTTGTCTGCACGGTGTAATCAACACGGACATCGTAACCGTAGTCTGCCGTTGTCTGTGCGTTTACGGTATATTTTGAATTAGCATAAGCCTTCTCAATGACTGCTTCCATTGCGGCTACCTGAGTATCGTCGGCATTCATCTCGTACTTGGCGAAAAATCTTACTGCCGCATTCTGAAGTGTAGCCGAATGATATTCCTCGGCTAAATCTGTTGTGGAACCCGTGAAGCTTATATAATCGTCATAATCCGAATTATAGCTGCATCTCAAAACGCTCTTAATGTAGCCCGTGCCGTCAAAATCGTTAGCTTTTTTCAGACTTGTGCAGCCTGTTGACGAAAGCATGATTCCTAAAATCAGCATTGAAATCAATGAGAGTTTATACGCTTTTTTCATTATTCTTTCCTTCCTGGATTAACATGTATTTTATCAAAGATCCTTGCCGCAGCACTTCTTGTACTTCTTTCCGCTTCCGCACGGACACGGATCGTTTCTGCCGACCTTCTTGCCCTTGACAAGCGGTGTCTTCTTTGCCTCGGCTGTGCCGTCAGATGCTCCGCTTGAGCTTGTCTCTTTAGCGACAGCCTCTCTCTTTGGTGCGTCCTTTGTCTTGAGTCTTACGGTAAGGATAATCTTAGCTGTTTCCTCACGGATTTCGCTGATCATAGCGTCGAACATAGCGAAGCCTTCTTCGGTGTACTCGACTGCGGGATCCTTCTGAGCGTATGCTCTCAAACGGATACCGTCACGAAGATCATCCATGGCGTCGATATGATCCATCCAGTGCTGGTCAACAATCTTGAGAAGAACAACTCTCTCGAGCTCACGCATAACCTGAGAAGTGAATATCTCCTCACGCTTGTCATAAATTGTGTGTGCACGCTCCTTGAGGAACTTCTTCACATCATCTCTGTCGAGATTTTCAAGCTCTTCATCCTTGTATCTGAGCTCGTGCTCCATTGTGAGCCAGCCGTTATAGTACTCGTGAAGTGCATTAACATCCCAATCGTCGTGAAGTGCTCCCGCAGGAAGATAGAGGTCGACATTATTGTCAATAGAATCATCTATCATCTTTAGGATGCTGTCCTTCATGTTGTCGCCGTTGAGAACCTTATCACGCTGATCGTAGATAATTTCTCTCTGACGGTTCATAACATCGTCGTACTGAAGAACATTCTTTCTGATACCGAAGTTTCTTCCCTCAACCTTCTTCTGTGAGCTCTCGATTGTATTTGAGATAAGCTTTGCGTCAATCGGCTGATCCTCAGGAAGCTTGAAGGTATCCATCATGCGCTGGACTCTCTCGCCGCCGAAAAGTCTCATAAGCTCATCTTCAAGTGAGATGTAGAAACGGCTCTTACCTGGGTCGCCCTGACGACCTGAACGTCCTCTTAACTGGTTATCGATTCGTCTTGACTCGTGTCTTTCCGTACCGATAATGTAAAGTCCGCCCGCTGCTCTAACCTCTTCGGTTTCGGGAGCAATCTCGTCCTCATACTTCTTGTTGAGCTCGGCGAAAACCTTTCTTGCATCGAGGATTTCTTCGTCCTCGGTCTCGCTGAAAGCATTTGCCTCCTCAATCATCTCATCAGAATAGCCAAGCTTTCTCATCTCTGATGTAGCCATATATTCGGCATTACCGCCAAGCTTAATATCGGTACCACGACCTGCCATGTTTGTGGCGATTGTAACGGCACCCTTTTTACCTGCCTGAGCGATAATTTCAGCTTCCTTCTCGTGATACTTAGCGTTGAGCACCTCATGCTTGACGCCTCTGCGCTTGAGCATCTGAGAGAGCATCTCTGATTTTTCAATTGTAACCGTACCGACGAGGACAGGCTGTCCCTTCTCGTGAGACTCGATAATATCCTCGATAACGGCATTGAACTTTGCCTTCTCTGTCTTGTAAACGAGATCGTTGCAGTCCTCACGAATCATCGGCTTGTTTGTCGGGATTTCGACAACGTCAAGCTTGTAAATCTCGCTGAACTCGTCCTGCTCCGTCATAGCGGTACCTGTCATACCTGAAAGCTTGTCATAAAGACGGAAATAGTTCTGGAATGTGATTGTTGCAAGTGTTCTTGACTCTCTTGCGACCTGTACATTTTCCTTAGCCTCAATAGCCTGATGAAGACCCTCGTTGTAACGGCGGCCGAACATAAGACGTCCCGTAAACTCGTCAACGATGATAACCTCGCCGTCCTTAACGACGTAGTTGATATCTCTCTTCATGACACCGTGAGCCTTGATAGCCTGATTGATGTAGTGCTGAGTTGAGATATTGTCTGGGTCTGTTAAGTTCTCGAGGTGGAAGAACTCCTCCGCCTTCTTAACGCCCTTCTTTGTGAGGGTAGCGGTTTTCTGCTTCTCGTTTACGACGTAATCGTAATCCTCGTAAAGCTCGTCGTTATCCTCTTTATCGTCCGTCTCGGCAACAGAAATGTGAGAAAGTCCTCTTGCAAATGTATTTGCAAGCTTATACATCTCTGTCGGCTTTGCGCCCTGACCGGAGATAATAAGCGGTGTTCTTGCCTCATCAATTAAGATAGAGTCAACCTCATCGACAATAGCATAATAATGACCTCTCTGAACCTTGTTATCCTTGTAGATAACCATGTTGTCACGAAGATAGTCAAATCCGAATTCGTTGTTTGTACCGTAGGTGATATCGGCATTGTAAGCAGCTTTTCTTGCTTCCTTATCCATATCGTGATAGATAAGACCGACCGAAAGACCCAAGAACTTATAGATTTTTCCGTTCCACTCGGAGTCACGCTTTGCGAGGTACTCGTTGACCGTGACAACATGTACGCCCTTACCTGCAAGAGCATTGAGGTAAACAGGGAGTGCTGAGGTAAGAGTTTTACCTTCACCTGTCTTCATCTCGGCAATTCTGCCCTGATGAAGGATAACAGCACCCGTGACCTGAACGGGATAAGGTCTTTTGCCGGAAACTCTCCAAGCTGCCTCACTGCAAACAGCGAATGCATCAGGAAGAATATCGTCAAGCGTTTCACCGCCTGCAAGTCTGTCTTTAAGCACCTGAGTCTGAGAGCGAAGCTCAGATTCGCTCATGCTCTCATACTTAGACTTGAGGTCAAGTGTTTTATCAATAAGCGGTTTTATTCTCTTTATTTCTTTGGAACTGTAGTTACCAAATATTTTTTCTAAAAAACCCATCGTGTTTCCTTTCCGTAGTCAATTGTCCGCATAAAAATATGCAGACTCCTATACTTTGACATATAAAAGCATTATATCATCATAGCAAGGTATTTTTCAAGGTTTTTAGTCACTAACAGTATTTTAACTTTGATATTTTACACATTCGTCACATTTGAGCTTAAACTTTCAACATATTTTGTGTGCTCGGTTAAAATTTGTTTCTTTAAAACAGAAGTTTCACATAAATGAAAAATCCCCCGAAAAATCGAGGGATTTAGATGCAATAAGCAAAAATTATTCGGCTTCACAAACTGTGTAGACCCATCCTTCAGGCGGATCGATTCTGCCCATCTGGATACCTGTGAGAGTGTCATACAGCTTCTTTGTGTAAGGACCCATTTTCTCCATGCCTGACGGGAAGCAGATCTCCTCGCCGTGGTCGTAAATCTTTCCGACCGGGCTGACAACAGCTGCAGTACCGCAAAGACCGCACTCTGCAAAGTCCTTAACCTCGGAGAAGAGAACCTCTCTGTGCTCAACCTCCATGCCGAGATACTTAGCGGCAACGTCAACGAGTGAACGTCTTGTGATTGACGGAAGAATAGAATCCGACTTAGGTGTGACAAGCTTGCCGTCCTTTGTTACAAAGATGAAGTTTGCTCCGCCTGTCTCCTCAACCTTGGTTCTTGTCTGAGGATCAAGGTACATGTTCTCGGAGAAGCCCTCCTCGTGAGCAACCGTAATCGGATAAAGGCTCATAGCATAGTTAAGACCTGCCTTGATGTTACCTGTTCCGTGAGGTGCTGCTCTGTCGTAATCGGAAACCTTGATTGTAATCGGCTTTGCGCCGCCCTTGAAGTAAGGGCCGACAGGTGTTACGAAAATTCTGAACTCATATTCGTCAGCAGGCTTAACACCGATAACAGCGTTTGTGCCCATCATGTACGGTCTGATATAAAGTGATGCGCCGGAGCCGTAAGGCGGAACGAAGTCCTTATTTGCGTTGACAACCATCTTGACCGCCTCGACAAACTTATCTACCGGATAAGGCGGCATAACAAGTCTCTTTGCTGTGTCATACATTCTCTTAGCGTTAAGGTCGGGGCGGAAGCATACGATTTTACCGTCCTCTGTGTAGTATGCCTTGAGACCCTCAAAGCATGTCTGAGCGTACTGGAATACGCATGCACACTCGGAAAGTGTGACGGTATCCTCGGTGATAAGCTCACCCTCCTGCCACTCACCGTTTACGAATTTTGCGGAATAACGGTACGGGGTTTTGTGATAAGCAAAACCGATGTTAGCCCAATCTAAATCTACCTTGCTCATTGATATATCCTCCTAAAGCTATATTCAGCTTCTTTCTTTCATTAAGCTTGTATTTTAGTATAATACTTAATGAAACAAAATGCAAGTATCAATAAGTCAAATAACACAGAAGAAAATAGAAAACATTATTTTTTCTCATTATACTGCCGTTTTTTGCGTATATACTTTTTCACTATGAAATTTATAACCCGAAAACTTTCATTTTTGAAAGTGATTAAACATTATTTTTTCTCTCAAGCCGACTGTCTTTTTTTCATTCTGCGCCAGTTGATAAAACCGTAAACATCGTTCACCAAAAATGCGATAAAACACACTGTAACGGATATATATTTAGTATCTTCCATACTTGCAAGTATCCATAAAATTATCAGAACTATATCGTTTGCGGCATATGCAAGTGCAAAATACGAGCTTCTTCTGAAAGTGAGATAAACTGCAAGGAAACTTGTCGTGACAGACAGCGTGCTCGGAATCAAATTGGTAGTTCCGAATGCTCTCAAAACAAAATAGAACAATATCGTCACCGCCGCCGTCAGCAAAAGCATAAGCAAAATTTCCGTTTTGCCGAGAGTATTTACCTTCACTTCCGATTTGTTTCCCTCAAACGGATTTTTTAACCACGAGACAAGCGCAAATGCCGCCATGGGCATAGTCATTCCGAGATAAGTAATCATTTCACCGTAATACGAAAAGGTAAACGAAATGATTCCGTAAAGCAAACTGAAAATTATCATAAGAAATTGTCCGAAAGGCTTGCCCTTTGCACTGAAAATCAGTGATGTTACGCCCACAACAGAAGCGGCTAAGGTTAGGTAATTTTCTCGGTCAAATATGCAAAACGAAGCAATTATGAAAAATACAGACAAGCTCCACAGCAAAATTTCATTTCTCGAAAATCCCAAAAATTCTTTCATCAATACCTCCGAAAAAAGCATCCGCATACACATCTTCAAAGACCTAATGATGTGTAAACGAATGCTTTGCATTCCACTACTCGGTAGCAGTCATTTATTAAATTAATCTTATTTTATTGCCGTGTAAAATCAATTCGGATTACACTTCTTGCACGGAACATATCCTTGATTTTCAAGCTCATCCGCAGTCGATGTTACATCCTGTCTGTTTTCGGGCTTGATGTCAGGAACGCTCTTGCATGACGGATAGTGGAATTTTTTCGTGTTCGTGTTTAGAACATAGGACTTTTCGTTGCTGTTTGAGCTCTCTAGGCTCTCTTCACTTACCTCAGAATTTGAGCTTTCTTCCGATACCTCTGAAGATGCGTTTTCGTTCTCGTGGCTGTCGCCGGTCGCATAGTCGATTGTTATATTCGGCTGAACGTTGTAGCAGTAAACATTGAAAAGTATTCCTTCGCCGTCATCCTCCATGCTCTTTGCCTCCATTTGAACACCGCTTGCGACAAGGTTATCACCGTCATAAATCGGCGTTACACGGTAAAGCACATGGTTTCCTGTTTCTTTCACGTAGTCGGCAATCATGTTTTCAAACGGGAGCATTCCCTCAGTGTTAAGGTATCGTGTACCCGTGATAAGATTTTTCTCGTTTGCGTTCTCACCCGAAAGCTGATATCCGATTAAGTGGCAACGGTTATAGAGATATTTCCCGTCGATGCCGTCATACTTGACTGTTTTCCAACCGCTCGGCTTAACCTTACCGATAGAGCCTCTTTTCTCTGTCGGCATGAGGTCTTTTCCGACATTAGCGATGCAAACGCCGCATCTTCCGAGTTTATCAAGTTCTGAATAATATTCTGCACTTTCTGTCGAATAGAAATCATCAAAATCGGGCTCGTTGTCGTTTATGGCGACATAAGCGTCTTTTCCGTTATATTCTTCTATGTCGTCAAGTTTAATCGAACTGTCGACCGCAAGCGACTGAATATCCGTTGCACTCTCGCTCACCGACTCGGCGTTCACCTTTGTGGTAAGCTCGGCGGCATTGCATCCGCTTATTAAAAGCAGACACGAAAGAAGCAGTGCCGATAATCCAAGCTTAAAGGATTTTTTCTTCGCATTTCTCATAATCAATCATTCCCCTGTTTTTTCGTAAATCTCTTGTGTTATTTTATCGTGCGAAGATCCGACAAAATCCTCTGTCGACACAAGTCGGAAGTCAGTCGGAATTTCGCCGAATTTTCTGTCGGACGGATATTTTCTGTTCCACTTGAACAAAATGAGCCTGTCGGCACTCGGCAAAAGCTTTGTCGGCTCTTGCTTTTCGGCAAAAACAAACGAAGCCGCCGAGAAATTATCATCCTCCACGATTTGAAGCTTGTCCCTTTCTTCAAACTGCTTTGCCGTATATGAGTCGCAGAAAAGCTTATCTTCTCCTACTAAATTTAAAATTCTCTTTCGAAGCTCGCTGTCCATGCTCTGCCGACGCTTGTTAAAAAGCAAGCCACCATTATCGTCCACGCAGTAAAAAAGAACCATAGTTTTCACCCCAATCGCAAATATAGCGTATCATTCCTTTCTCAGCTGAGACTTAAGCTTTTTTGAAAGCTCGTGCGCACGCTTAACCTCAGCCAAAGTAAGATCGTTTTCATCGCCGTATCTCGCTCTTATATAGTAGCCTCTGAGCTCTTCAGACAAATCATTCTCGACGAATTTAGCCGTACCTTCACAAACATCACGCGAGGTGTCTCCGGGGAAAATCGTCACGCCCGCTCTCGCCGCCGCCTGACAGTAGGAAGCATAGTATCTTCTTATTTTAGCCTGAGCCGAACGGTCGGAAAATTTCGGCTTATCGTTTTCAAACGGTCTTTCCTCGTTATACAGTTTAACTGCGCCGACTGTGCTTTCGGATGTTATTCTTGCAGACATCGTCTCGACAAGACGGCGGAAGAAAAGCACCGCAAGCGTGAGAAATACAAGAACGGCAACTATTTTCAGCACTATAACAACCATGTGGGCGTCGTTATTTTGCGTCTTGACGTTCTCGAGCATTTCTTCGCTAAGTCCGTTCACGCTGTTCGCAAAGTCCACCATGTGAGCACCCTCCCGCTCATGCAAAAAGAGACTGCCGACCTTGAAAACAACCCAAACTCCGCCGTATATAATAAGAAATACGAGCGAAACAATCGGCGTCACAATGTAGTCATAGAGTACACCTCCGACCGCACCGCTGACCGTCAAAAATGCCTTTGAGCTGAAAAAGAAGCAAAGAACAACCACCGCACCGAGCGCACAAAGCTCCAGTGCCGCAAGTCTTCCCGATGTTCCCATCTCATCGCCGTAGCGCAACACACGAAGCAGATAAATCGAGAAAACCGTATAAACTACGGCGCACATAAAGCCCCAGCTTACGCCTCTGTATGCATGGAAAAATCCCGCAAGCGCCACAAAGAAAACCGCCTTGGGAAATATCTCATTCAGAACAACATATTCCGCAGTCAGATTTTTTTTGACTATCAAAAAGAGCGTGTAAGCCACAATAGGCACGGTGATAATCAAATCATACGAGCCCTTGCAGAAGAAAAACGAACAGCAAGCCGCTAAAGCGGCAAGATATCTAAGCTTTTCGCTCTTTGTGACAAAAAACGAGGCAAAGCCTACCGACACACCCAAAAGAAAGACAACGGGCATTAAATTTGAAAAGGAAATATAAGCCCCTACCGCAGCAGAAACCACGCACAGCCAAAGTGCGGCATCAGCCGACGCCTTTACAGCGGCATAAAAATGCTTGATATTTATATTATTCATCGTCTGCCTCCGTCTGACCGTCCAGAATGAAAACCGCCGCTCCCGTTCTCGCTTTGAGACGGTTCATGGCAGAAATATCCGTTTCCGACTTCTTGGGCGTGATGAGCACACAGCAGTTGGTGTCATAGTCTCGTTTCAAAACCATATTCACCATTTCATCAACAGAAACCTCAGCCGTATATGAGTTCGCTCTTCCGAGTCCCTCCAAAATTCGGCTCAAATGCTGTTCTCCGAGGCCCGATTTTAAGAGCGGAAGCCTACCTATCGAGGTCTGCAAACAACCCGAATGATAGAACGAAAACGGTATTTGCTCACGCTCCAGCTTCTCGCAAACCGTTCTGCAAAGCTTGTAGCAATATTCTATGCTCTTGTCGCCCGCTCCCTCCGACGAAAACAAAAGAGTTAGCTTTCTGTCAGTCGTGTGGTCATATTGCTTGACCATGAGTCTGCCGCTCTGAAGACTTCTCGTCCATGAAATCGATTTTTGCGGCTCTCTGCCCGTATATTCTCTGAATCCGACCGTTAAGATAGGATCCTCGTGAATTTGGCGGTTAACGCTTCTCTCGCCCATAAGTCCGCCAGAAAGAAACGATATATCGACATCCTCCAGACACCTTGGAATAACGACAAATTCCTCCGTACCGCGAAATTCTCTCGACTTCGTCTTGATACCGATAAAATCTCCCGCCGAAACGGAAAAATTCGTCAGTCTGTAAAGCCCTCTGTCGGGAATTTTAATTTTAACGGAAAATTCCGCCGTTTGCTTGGGCATAAGGTAGCACGAAACGCTGTATTCGCCAAGGTTACCGTAGGAATCAAGCTTGCCTCTCTGATTTTCGCAAAGCTTTGCTTTACCGGGCACATTACACCTTGCGGTCAGGAAGAACGCAGGCAAAGCCGAACGGTTATTGAGAGTAATTTTGATTGCGAGCTCCTCGTCAGGCTCGACAAGGTATTTCTCTGCCGTTATTTTAAGGCTGATACGCTTAAGCGTGTAGCTGCTGAGAAAATACTCAAGAAAAGCGACAAGAAGTACCAGTATTATAAAAAATACTATCATTCGATACTCTCCAGCGGCACCTGTACTTCGCTCAAAAGTCTCATGACATATGCCTCGGAATCTTTTCTTGAGCCGAGACTTCCCGATATTCTGTGAGCCAATACGGGAACTGCCATATCCTTGACGTCCTCGGGAATCACAAAGCTTCTTCCCGAGAAAAGTGCTTTCACCTGTGACGCCTTATAAAGTGCAAGAGCACCACGGGTGGAAACCCCGGCACCGAGACCCGATGCGTTTCTTGTTTTTTCGATGATATCCATGATGTAAGAAGCAACTGCCCTTGAAACGCTTGTTTCGCTGAGTTTTTTCTTGAGAGAAGCTGTCTCCTCTGCTGAAACAACCTCTTTGACCTCACCCAGAATATCAATGCTTGATTTTCTCATCAGAACGCTCATTTCTTCCTCACGGCTCATGTAGCCCATGGAAAGGTGCATGAAAAATCTATCTATCTGAGCCTCTGGAAGCGGGAATGTTCCGCCCGATTCAAGCGGATTTTGCGTAGCCATTACGAGGAACGGCTCTTCAAGGGCGAAGGTTGTTCCGTCCACTGAAATCTGCTTTTCCTCCATAGCCTCGAGAAGGCTCGACTGCGTTCTCGGTGTGGCACGGTTAATTTCGTCAGCCAGAACGATATTGGCAAAAAGCGGACCAGCTCTGAATTCAAACTCTCCGCTCTTTTGATTGTAGAAATGAATTCCCGTCAAATCGGAGGGAAGTATATCGGGAGTGAACTGTATTCTTTTGAACGAACCGCCCACAGCCTTTGAAAAGGTTCTCAAAAGCATGGTTTTTCCCGTGCCGGGAACGTCCTCGAGCAGAATGTGACCGCCGCAAAGGTAGCAAATGAGCACCTTCTCGATAACATCCTCCTTTCCTACAATCACCTTCGAACACTCTTTTATGATTTTCTCTTTGTATGCAACAAACGCCTTAGTATCCATCTTTCTTCCTTTTTATTTGTTATCAGTAAATTTTCAAAATATCGTCCAGATTTTTTCTTGGGTTAAAATTCGGTTCACCGTCACGGTAGCCGACTGCTATAACAGCCACTATCTCCTCGTTTTCGGGGACAGAGAGCTCCTCTCTTATCTTGTCGGAATGTCTCAGACCCATAATGAGAGTATCAAGTCCCATGTTGCTTGCGGCAAGAATCATATAAGCATTCTGAAGTCCGAGATCATATGCACCCCAACCGTCACCGACTTCGTTTGCTGCCTCACCCTTTAAGAATCCCGACTCGCCTTTTACAAAGGTCGTGACAATAAGAGCCGCACCCTTTGAGCTGTTCTGATTGAATGTCGGCAAAACATCCTGTCTGAATTTCTCGAGCTTTTCAGGCGTTCTTACAACATAGTATCTTCCTGTCTCGGTGTTCTTCCAAGACGGAGCCATCTGAGCCGCAGAGACAATCTCTCTAATCTGCTCATCGCTTATGATTTTGTCCTCATATTTTCTTACACTTCTTCTTACCTTTGTCAATTCTGCAAATTCCATAATGTGACCCTTTCTTTTTATTATTTTTTATTCTTAAGCTTTTCGATAAAAGCCTGAACCATCGTTAGATACGAAGCCTTAATGCTGTCGGAAATGTCAAGTCCCAAATCACCGAGCTTTTCGGCAATTTGCTTTTCGGCGTTCTCGTATCCGACCTCCTCAGAAACGACAATTTCAATCTCGAGAAAAACACCCAACATCTCGACGCTGTCAACGCATGCGGTCATATTGTCCTTGTGGTAGTAGCGTCTCGTCTTTATAACGGGGTCAACCTTGCGGTAGCCGAGAGAAATCATAACCTCCTCCATAATGTCGGAATTTTCGACGCCCGTTTCTAGCTCCTTTCTCGCCTTGATTCCCGATGAAAGCCTTGGGCCCTTGTAGGTTATCATATCGTGCTTTTCGCCCGTCTCGAGATTTTCGGTGCGTCTTATTCTGAATGCGTCACCGCACTTTTTGAAATCGTGAAAATCAGAATCGAAATATTCGTCCGATTCTCTCAGTAGCTTACCCTTAACAAAGCCGTCCTTTTCGAGCGATTTTATGACTTCTTCCCTGTCCTTTACGGGAAGCTTAACTTCAACCTCAAGCATATTTATCCTCTTTTCGTGGAAATAATATTGATAAAGCAATTATACTTCAATATTTCTTTGATTACAAATATTTTGCGGTGCTTTTTACACACAAAAAGAGCGAAGCCGAATTCAAGTTCTGCTTCGCTTTTTAAGTTTTTAACATTTATGATTAAATTGTTGAAAATCAGTCGGCTGCGGGCATTTCGATTTTTCCTCTGCCCATGTGCTTGACTCTCTTCTCTACCTCTTCAATCTTGCCGTCGTTAAACGCCGTTGTATAGTTACCTGTGAGATAACCCGTAACTCGTCTTAACTGCTGAATGTGGTGACTTCCGCACTCGGGGCAGCAATCGTCAAATTCATCTGTATATCCGCAGTCAAGGCAGGTATCGTTAGGAACATTGATTGCAAAATAAGGAATATCCTTATCCATAGCATAATTAACGATGGTCTCCAGTGCCTCGAGATTGTTCTTTGCTCCGCTGTCAAGCTCGACATAAGTGATGCATCCTGCGGAAGAATATCCTGTAAGCTGAGATTCGATATCAATCTTTCTTGCGGCGCTCATCTTCTTCCAAACAGGAACATGAATGCTGTTTGTGAAGAACTTCTTATCGCTGACATTCGGAATCACACCGTACTTTTTCTTGAACTTCGTCATTGCGGTGTAGCAAAGGTTCTCGGCAGGAGTATAGTAAACACCGAAATTAAGTGTGTACTGCTGCTTGAACTCTGCGCATCTCTGCTTATAGAGGCTTTCTATTCTCTTTGCAAGCTCCATGCCCTTATCCTCTGTGTGGTCACAGCCGATAAGAATCTGAAGCGTCTCTGCCAAGCCAAGCTGACCGAGTGCAAGAGTTCCGTGCTTGAGAGCAGAGCGGATTCCCTCCTCGGGAACATAGCCCGCCATTGTGTTGTTCTCATACATAAATCTTGCCGATGCGGGGCTCTGCTGGCAAATCCAGTCGAAACGCTCGATGAGCATATCCTTTGCCTCGAAAATCTTCTTATCGAGAAGCTTCATGAATGTCTCTACAACATCCTCGCCCTTCTTCTCTGCGGCTTCCTTTGCCTCCATGGCAAGCGTCGGCATGATTATTGTGACAGGACAAATATTTCCTCTGCCGTCCTTGAGCTGACCGAAGCCGTTGATGTCATATCCGTTAGCCGTACGGCATCCCATAGTGCTGAAATATGTCTTAGGATCGTTTCTGTCATAACCCTCATTGCCCGACCAATCTACATTGCAGTAGTTCGGATAAAGGCGCTGAGCTGTACTTCTGAGTGCAAGCTTGAAAAGATCGTAGTTCGGATCGCCCGGCTCACGGTTTACGCCCTTCATGCACTGGAAGATTCCGCACGGGAAAATGCTTGTTCTGTGAAGTCTTCCGAGACCCTCAATAGAAACGGTGAGGAGCGACTTTATGACCATTCTTCCCTCAGGAAGCGTACATGTTCCGTAGTTGATAGAAGAGAACGGAAGCTGACCGCCGCTTCTTGACTGTAAGGTGTTGAGGTTATGATACATACCCTCGACAGACTGATGAACCTCTTTCTCGGTCATATCCATAGCGTATTTTCTGACACGCTCATCGGAATAAACCTCCGTGTTATCAATGGAAACATTTTTCGGCTCAAGCTCACCGAGTGAAAACTCCTCGCCTAAAATATATTTTGCGCCGTTGCGGTAGTTCTTGAAGAAGCTCTTTCTTACATACGGCACGAGCGAATGATCAAGGTGAGTTGCGCTGACTCCGCCGAACTGCTGAAGACTCTGAAGCTGGAAAAGAACAGCAACAAGCTGCATAGCGGTATTCACGCTGTTAGCAGGTCTAACGTCCGTCTGTCTTGTGTTAAAGCCCTTCTCGAGAAGATCGTCTATCGGAAGGCTCAGGCAGTTGTGCATGCCTGCTGCATATGAATCGAGATCGTGAATATAAATCTCGTTGTTCTCGTGATTTTCTCTTGCCATGGGAGAGATTATGTTTCTCATTGCATAGTCCTTTGTCAGAACTCTTGTAGCCTCACCCACACGGCCGCTGAAGGATCTTTCGTCAAGGTTGGCATTCTGATTCTCGACATTCTCGGCACGAAGCTTCTCTCCGATTGCATCGAAGAAATCACTTCTTGACTCCCGTGCAACCTCTTTCTTGTAGCGGAATCTCACATATTTCTGAGCGACCTCATAGCCTCTTACCTCCATGATGGCAACCTCAACCATATTCTGAATGTCCTCTACGGAGACTTTCTCGCCCTGTCGTCTGACGGTTCTCTCCACCATCTCGGCGACAGCGTTGATCTGAGAGCGCGAAAGCTTCTCACGCGATGTGACCTCGGTGTTAGCCCTTGCGACAGCCGCCTTTATCTTCTCGGCGTCGAACTTAACCTCTCGTCCGTCTCTTTTTGTTATATATAAATCAGTCATAAATTTAAACATATCCTTTCACGCCCCGTAGGGTCTGTTAAGAATATTATAGATTTTTTCAAAAAAAGTCAATTGTAAAAATTGACAGCTTTTTATTCACACACATTTAACAGCTTTGTTTTTTTGCCTGTTTTGATGGGAAAGCAAGCCGTTTTCAGCAGAAAAAAAGTGCACAAAAGCTTGTTCGCTTTACAAGAAAATAATTTGCCTCCCTAAGCCAAAACCACAATATATAGTTAAACCAAATCATTCGGCACACTACCGATTGACATAAAACACACTGGCAATAAGTCTAAAAATTTACTGCTTTCGTGTTTGATTTTATAAATCTTCACGAAGCTGTTTCTTTATCCTCAAGGTTCTGTGTTTTATGTAACCGAAAGAAAAACAGGCTTTTGTATACAAGCAATTTATAGGTGCAATTTTAACCCTGTGTCACAATATGCGCACAAACCTCAAGGTTATTCAGGCACAATTTTCTTTGTCTCTAAATTATCCCATAAAATGCAAAAAAGACAAGTCAAAAGACTTGTCTTTTTTGGTGGAAGAGGATGGATTCGAACCATCGAAGCATGACGCAACAGATTTACAGTCTGCCCCCTTTGGCCACTCGGGAACTCTTCCAAATTATGGAGCTGGTGAACGGACTCGAACCCCTGACCTGCTGATTACAAATCAGCTGCTCTACCAACTGAGCTACACCAGCGAATGTTGGTAAGTTGTGTTCACAACGATATTTATTATATCACAGAAATTTCATTTGTCAAGACTTTTTTGAAATTTTTTTGAGATATTTTTGATTTCGTACTGAGTGATTTGTGACTCACCGTGAACGCTCGTTTATTATAGCAAACACTTACCGTTTTGTAAAGTCTTTTTTTTAAAAAAATTGAATTATTTTTTTGTTTGAGAAAAAAGCGCATAAAACAGCCGTTTTATCTCCCCCGCTTTTTTCTTCTCTCACTAACATAGCTGCCGTTTCGTCTCATTTCGTTTACGGCAAGTAAAGGAAGCAAAGCAAAAGCCAGTCCAAAAATTCCCATATTTCTGTCTCCTTTCATTTTTGCAAAACAAATAATTGCATCATTGTTTGTATTATGTTTATGTTCGTTTTCTATTTGCTCTTCACTGCAAATTGTTTCTGAATTTATTATAACACAAACATATGTACCAAATTCTACCCTTTCACGAACATTCTTTCGTTTTTGCAAAAATTTTGTAGGTTTATGGGTACGAAAAAAGCTGCGGCGAAGAATCACCACAGCTTTTAATCCGTTCAGTAATAATTACTTTGTCTCCTCGTTGTCATGAGCGGTATCAACAGAACCGATAGCCCATCTCTTAACACGAAGCTTTGTGCGGTCTGTGCCTGTCTCGATGATAACAGAGTCTGTCTCTTCCTTGACAGCAACAATCTTACCGCTGATTCCGCCGATTGTTGTGACCTCGTCACCAACCTGAGCGTTGCTTCTCATCTGAGCTTCCTGCTTTTTTCTCTTATTCTGCGGTCTGAAGAACAAGAAATAAAGAAGAACGATGAATACAGCGTAGATAGCCAACATCAAAATCATTGATGTTGAGGATGAGCTTGAAGTAGTTAAAGCGATAGAATTCATTCTATATAAGTCCTTTCCTTATACTTTGCTATGTTATGTAACGTTTCCTATTCTAACAAATGTCTTAGGTTTTATCAAGGAAAATTTAAATTCTTTTTGAAATTACGTCAATGTTTTCTTTGTAGAATTCCTCGAAACGGCTTTCGTCAAGGGCATCTCTTATATCCTGCATGAGGTGATTGTAGAAATAGAGATTGTGCATAACAGCCAAGCGCATGCCGAGCATTTCGTTAGCTTTGAAGAGGTGATGCACATAAGCTCTTGTGAACTTTTGGCATGTCGGACAGCCGCATTTCTCGTCAATCGGCTTTTCGTCAAGCGTGTACTTTGCGTTGTTGATGTTTCTTATGCCCTCGTGAGTGAAAAGCTGACCGTGACGGGCATTTCTCGTAGGCATAACGCAGTCAAAAAGGTCTACACCTCTTCTCACTGCCTCGAGAATATTCGCCGGTGTTCCGACGCCCATAAGATAGCGGATCTTGTTTTCGGGGGCAAACGGCTCCACCTGCTCTATGATATGATACATGACGCTTGCCTCTTCTCCGACGGCAAGGCCGCCGATTGCATAGCCGTCAAGCTCCATCTCGGCAATGGCTTTCATGTTATCCACTCGCAAATCGTCAAAGGTACAGCCCTGATTAATTCCGAAAAGAAGCTGATTTTTATTGAGCGTTGTTTCGAGTGAATTAAGTCTTTTCATCTCGTCCTTGCAACGCTTGAGCCAGCGAATTGTTCTGTCGCTGGAATTTTTAGCGTACTGATACGGTGCGGGATTTTCAACGCACTCGTCAAATGCCATTGCTATTGTAGAAGCAAGGTTAGACTGTATTCTCATACTCTCCTCGGG
>CAVBOS010000020.1:0-16816 GCA_963597005.1 Lachnospiraceae bacterium | reverse complement strand
CAGCGTGTCGAAAAAGCACTTTTCGGCACGCTGCAGACTCCGAGAAACACACGCAGACAAGAAAATCGCCCCGATAAGCGTACAAAGGTACGGTGAGGGGCGATTGACGCAGTAAGCAAAAATGCATTCGCAGAGCCGTTTTCAGGCTCTGCGAATAGTTTTTATTTACATTTGTTTTTTTATTGCTTCCGTAAACTATATCGGCATTTTTGCGGTGCGTGGGTTTATCGACAGTCTGGAAAGTCATGACCAAATCGGTCGGGACTTTTTGCGTCTATTTTTCTGTCGACTGCTTCAGCCTTTCTATAAGACTTGTCAAGAATGACGGCACGGGAACGCCGACAGCCGAAAGATTTTCGAGTATGCTTATAAGCTCGTTTATGATAAGCCAAACGGCAATCAGTAAGCCGACGCTTAATCCGGAGGGCATTTTTGCATCGGACAATCCTAGTGAAATGAGATAATCCGCCGCCATACCCACAGCCACCATAGCAAGACAGCACAGCTTTTTAATTATACCGCGAAGTCCGATTTTCGAGCTTAATTCACGCTTATAATAAGCCTTTGCAATTCCGCTTGCGTAGTCGATAAGCATAATGAAAATAAGTACGCAAACGGGCACGGCAAGCTTGCCTAAGTACGAAAAAAGCGAAGCTGCAGCAGCCGAAAACATAAATTTAATGACATTATAATTCTTTTCCATAAAAATCTCCGTTTCAATTAGCTAAACTACAAAAGTTTTTGGTTTCGCTTTTTTCAAAAAGCGTGGCAAAAACTTTTATAGTTTCAGCTTTATATCTCTTTCCCCTATCCCCCGTTTTCTTTCAAAATTTCCCTCTAAACGGAAATTTTCTCTTGTTTTTTGCAAAAAAATAAAAGAGCGACCGTTTAGCCGCTCTTTAAAAATTTGCTTTCGTATCATTGTTTTCAACATTCTGATCAAAGATGTTGAAAACATTATCTTTATTCGCTCTCCACGCTCTTCAAAAAAGTCTCGTGAGCCTCCTTGTTTTTTCTGCGAAGAATAATCGGCTTTGTGCCGTCCTCGTTCAAAAAGCAATGCTCGCTCTTTCCGATATTTCGAAGTGCTCCCGTTTCTTTGTCATAAACCTCATAGGCACAGCAAAGACGGACTCCGTCGTAGTGAGTGATTTTTGTTTTGATTATTACGGTATCCCCAAATCTCACCATGGATTTATATTCCGAGCTGACGGAAACTACGGGAATGATTATTCCCTCGTCCTCAAGTCTCTTGTAAGGATATCCCATTTTTGTCATGAAATCGATTCTTGCCTCCTCAAACCAGCGAATGTAGTTCGAGTGGTGGATAATTCCCATTTTATCGGTTTCGTAATAATATGTCTGTCTTTCGTATTCGTGTATCATAATTTAAAATCAAATTGCCCAGTGGCCGTTTCTGAATATCGGTTCCCAGACGCCTTCCTTTGTCTTTCCGTCTATGTTCATACTGCCGTCACCTATCATAAAATCAACATGAACAGCAGAATGATTGTAGCCGAGCTTATCCGCCTCTTCATCGCTCAAATCGTCTGGACCGTAAGAATTTCCGATTGCCACATGACAAGAAGCGTTCTCGTCATAAAGCGTGGTATAGAAAACCTTTCCCTGACTTGCAATCGGTGATGCGACATCAATAAATGCCATTTCGCCGAGGTAATGCGAGCCCTCGTCCGTCTCAATAATACTCTTTAACAGCTCGTAGCCCTCGCTTGCGGAATAATCGATAATTTTTCCGTCCTTCAAAGTAAGCTTGATGCCGTCGATAATCTGACCGCCGAATACAAGCGGAAGAACAGCCGCGACCGTTCCGTTCACCTTGTACTTGTGCGGAGTCTGGAAAACTTCTTCTGTCGGAATATTCGGCACATAAACCTTGTCCTCTGTTTCCATGCATCCGCCCATCCAGAAACTTCCCTCTGCGGGAGAAACGGTGAAATCGCTCAAATCGCTCTTATATTTGAACTCGACATATCCCTTTTCATCAAGAAGAGCCTTTCTCTTTGCCGTATCGGAGATATATTTCTTCCATGTTGAAACTGCATTGGTCTCTTCCTTGCATCTTGAGCATGTGAGAACAGCGTCCCACATTTTGAGTATTCTCTCGTCCTCGTTCTCGATTTCGGGGAACACAAGCTTTGCCCAAGCCTTTCCGGGTAAACAGGCTATTGTTGAGCCTGCGCCCTTTGCCGCCTTGCGGAAGCCTCGTCTCATAGCGACTGTTGCCTTTCTGTAAGCGGAAGTTGCCTCTGTGCTCATTCCCTTCATAGCGTCAAGGTCGGGGCTTTCTATTCTGATTAAAGCCGCTCCCTGTGAAGCATAGTACTCAGCGGTTTTAGCCTCAGTGCACTCGTATTTATCAAGAAGATTTTCTGCATTAATTCTGTCCACAGCAGAATTTGACCACATAACGACAAAGCCGCCACAGCCGTTCTCATAAGCCGCCTTTGCAAGGATAGGCATGAAGTCGGCATGCTCTGTTGGACATTCGCAGACAAGCTTCTGTCCTTCCTTTAAGTCGACACCGATTTTAACAAGAACCTCGGCATATTCTTTCTTCATTTGTTCAAGTGATTTCATTTTGAGCACCTCACTTAATTACAATCGAATTGATTGACTTCTCAAATGCTTCGGCGTAATCGTCTGCACCCGCTCTTGTGTAGCAGAATGTCACAGAGCCCGTGGAAGAATCAAAGGTGTACTGGTCCTGAGTGTAGGTTAGATTTTCGCTGATATAAGAAGTTACAATGTGAACGCAATCGTAACCGTTCACCTCACTGTCTTCGTATGTATACACAGTTGCCTTGCAGTCCTCACCGAGCTTTTCCTCAAGTCCCGAGATAATCTGCTCCTTAATGGAGTCCTGATATTTTCTGAGTACATCAAGTTGCTTTTCATCGGTATAGCCGACAGAAATATAAGAAGCGCAATCATCTGGATAATCCTTTGTACAAAAGACAACCTGATTTTCATACCTCTCGTTTCTCATCCATCCGTCGGGAACACTGAGTTCAAAGGTATCGGCAACATAGGTGCCCTCCTGCTTGGTAGCGTAGGTGTGACTGTAACAACCCGTGAAGGACAGACAAACAGCCGCAAGCATAACGGTTAAGAGCATTGTTCTGAACGTTCTTTTTTTCATGGTCCACATTCCTTATCTTTGGTAATCTAATTTGTGTGCATATGGCACTAAACCCACGGTCAAAAGACCATGGGTCGTTTTTCGGTATCAGAGTATGGAGTATTCTCCGCTTTCAGTCTCTGTGACAGAAACGCTGAAAAATTCCTTGAGTGCCTTTACGGTGTCGTATGTATCCTTTGAGCCTGCAGTCTCACATGAAGAATGCATAGCAAGCTGAGGAATACCGATATCTACCGTGTTGAGCGATACATGTGCGTTGGAAAGATTTCCGAGCGTAGAGCCGCCGGCCATATCAGAACGGTTATGGAAAACCTGATACGCAACATCAGCCCTCTCGCAGATTCTCTTGAAAACAGCCGCACTGATTGCATCTGTCGTGTACTTCTGGTTAGCGTTAAACTTGATGACAAGACCCTTGTTGAGATAATTTCTGTTAGTCGGATCTGTCTTGTCGGGGTAATTCGGATGAACCGCATGAGCGTTGTCACAGCTTACCATGAAGGAATCGGAAAGTCTGCGAATAAAGTCCTCACCGTTTCCGTTGAGCGCAAGATTAATTCTTGTGAGCGTGTCGTAAAGGAAGGTTGAGCAAGCACCCTGCTTTGTGCCGCTTCCGACCTCTTCGTTATCAAAAACAGCCGCAACCTTGATTGAATCTGACTTTTCGCTCTCGACAATTGCCTTCATGGCAGAGAAAGCGCACTGCAAGTCGTCAAGCTTCGGCGACATGATAAATTCTCCGTCCGCTCCGACAAAAGTGCCCTTCTGTCTGTTGTAGAGAAAAAGATCGGTAGAAAGAATATCATCTTTGTTTACTCCGAGCTCCTCAGAAATAACCTCGGCAAGGCTTGCGTTCTCGTTTCCGATAAGCGGAAGCATGTCCTTCTGAGCATTGAACTTATATCCGCTGTTAATCTCACGGTTCATGTGAATGGCAAGATTGGGAATACAGCAGAAATCTCTGTCGAGGTTGAGAAGAGTCGACTTTATTCCGTCACCGGATTTAATCACAACTCTGCCCGCAATTGAAAGCGGCTTATCAAACCATGTGGACATGATCATTCCGCCGTAATTCTCGACATTAAGCTTGGTGTAGTTTCCCTCTACCTTCATCTCGCCGATTTCCTTAATCTTAAAGGTCGGCGAATCGGAATGAGCCGCAGCGATGTTAAAGCCGGGGAAGCACTCCTTTTCGGGAATCTCAAAAGCAATGACGGACGAGTAATTTCTAGTTGTGAAATACTTTCCGCCCTCCTCGATTCTTCTGTCCCATCTTTCCTTCTCGCTCAGCTCCTCGTAGCCGTTCTCAAGAAGATACTTTTTTATATTGTCGACAGCGTGGAATGGGCTCGGACTTCTGTTGATGAAATCGAGCAGTTCTTCGTTTGTCTCTCTGTAATCTTTCTCGTTATATACTGACATAATCAGCACCTCTTTTGCTCTAAGCTTTTACAACTGAAATTCACATATCACCTGAGATTGAAATCCGGAATGAATTTCTCTCCCTTTGATTTTCTGTCCTGGACAAAGCCGTCTAAATCGAGCTCCTCCATTTTATCGAGAACCTTGTCGTATTCCCGTCTTGTAATTCCACGGTTCAGTTCGGGATATTCCTCAAACTCTCCTATCGGAGTGTACTGCGCCATGAGCGACACGGGCACCTGTGGAAACTTTTCCTTTATCCTCTCGAGAACCTTAATGCTGTTTTTTGTGTGAAGCGGCAAAATCAAATGGCGAATAATCACACCTTTTTTCATTAAACCGTCTTCATCATATATATTTTGCGGCTGCTGGCGAAGCATTTCCTCTATCGCACTTTCGCAAACAGCCTCATAATCGTTGACCTTTGAGAGCTTTCTTCCGAGCTCCTCCTCGGCGTACTTAAAATCAGGAAGATAAATATCCACAAGTCCCTCAAGCATTTTGAGAGTCTCTGTTTTCTCGTAGCCTCCGCAGTTATAAACCACAGGAACAGGAAGCTTTTTTATCGAAAGAGCCTCTGCGATTTTGTCGGCATAATGAGTTGGCGTGACAAGATTAATGTTGTGAGCTCCCTTGTCGATAAGCTCAAAAAACATGTCGCTGAGTTCCTTAGGACTCACTTTTCTGCCTTGGTTGTCCCCGGTGCTTATCTCATGGTTCTGGCAAAAAATGCATCTTAGACTGCAGCCCGTGAAGAAAACCGTTCCTGAGCCTCTTTTACCGCTTATCGGTGGTTCCTCCCAGAAATGGAGATCGCTTCTCGCAACGGTGATTTCATCTCCCCTTGCGCAAAAGCCAAGTGCTTTTGACCTGTCAACCCCGCACTCTCTCGGGCAAAGCGTACACGGCTTACTCATTTTTATCTGTCTCGCAAAGCTGCATCACAGCGATGTTTGCTCCACGCTGACCTCTTGTCTTGCGGTGCGAGAAAATCAAATCGGAATTTTCGTAGCTGTCTACGTTTCCTATGAAGATATTCTCTTCCTTTACGCCCGCCCTTAAAAGGTACTCACGGTTTACATCCCAGAGATTGACATGATACTTACCGTTTTTGTCATCGGTAATGTATTTGTCCATTCCTGCGATATTATAGAACTCGTCGGCGCACGGCTTGTCCACCTCGAACGACTTCGGGCCGATAGACGGGCCGATTGCCGTAATCAGCTTTTCGGGATTCGAGCCGAACTCGTCCTGCATTCTTCTTACCATGGTTCCTGCCATGTCGGCAGCCGTGCCTCTCCAGCCTGCATGCGCAAGACCGATTGCACGGTTTTCGGGATCGTAGAAATAAAGCGGAACGCAGTCTGCCGCATAAATCACAAGGGAAACTCCCTCTTCGTTCGTGCAAAGACCGTCTATGCTCTCCATATCCTTCGGCTTATCAATGCCGATGCCGCACTCGTTCTTCGTCACACGCCTGATGTTTGTGTGATGATCCTGAGCACCCGCAACAAGACTTTTTTTCTCGATTCCGAGTCCCTTGCAGAAAATCTCGAAATTCTCATGAACGATATCGTCATCGTCGCCTCGTCTTAGTCCAAGATTCATTGCGGCAAAAACTCCCTCGCTCTTTCCTCCGATACGGGTTGAAAAAGCGTGCTTTATGCCATCGATTTCATCAAATCTCGGAAAGCTGAGGTAGCCCGCACCGCCTTTAATGCTGAGCTTCATGTCTCCGACCGTGCCGGAAACTGCTCTTCTCGGCTTCTCGATAACGGGAAGCGGAACTGATTTCTTTGTCACTGTAATTCCCTCGTATTTCTGCTTTAACTGAACTCTGCCCGAAAAGCTGTATCCGCAGTTGCGACAACGGAAATTCGCTGTGAATTTCTTGTTTCTTACAGCCCACTTCGAGCTTCTTTGACATTCGCCGCCGCACTTCTCACACAGAAAAACCTTAAGCTGTTTTTTTGCCTCGGGATGTTCGATGTCGCAAATGAAGCTTGTGCGGAACGTCATTTTCTTGTAAAACTCGGGATCTACCGCATCCTGTACAAAAGCTTTCATTCTTCTTTTATCGTAAATGCTCTTTAGAATCTCGAGTGTGATGAGGCTGTCGCCCAAGGCTCTGTGATGCTTGATTTTTGAAATATCAAGTCTTAGGATTTCAGCCGCATGGTTAAGTCCCAGCTGCTCGCCGCTAAGATCAAGCCCAAGCTCCTTCTCGCAGTAACGCTGGGCGTCTATATATTTTGTTAAAAAAGGTATTTTTTCGCTGCCGTTGAAATATCGGCAGTTTTCGATGAGCGTCTGAATATCTGTGATTCCCCAGGTCATAAGCACCGAGTTACCCGCCCAACGCTTGAATTTTCCGACAACCTGTGTGAACGGTCTTGCATCTCTGAGATTTTCGTCGCTGATATGGGTCAAATCGGAAACGACAGCGTTTATCTTCTTTCCGACCGACAGCCTGACGAATGACGCAAAGGTATCGGTTATATTCAGATTTTCATCGCATTTAACCGCACCGAACTCGATAATCTCGTTGATAAAACCGCCCAGTTTATGTGAGTATGCCGCATTCCATTCAAGGTCAAGTATTACAATATCCATGGCTCACCTCCGATCTGTCTTTAGTATTTTTATTGCTTTATTGAAAATATTTTTGGCAATCGGCTTATGCCTTCTTGTTTCTGTTCTGAGATTTAAGTCTTAATTCCTTATCGAGAATGACCTTTCTCATTCTGATGTTTTTCGGAGTTACCTCAACAAGCTCATCGTCTGCGATGAACTCAAGGCACTGCTCAAGTGAAAGAACTGTGTGCGGAACAAGTCTCAAAGCCTCGTCGGCACTGGAAGAACGTGTGTTGGTAGCATGCTTCTTCTTGCAGACGTTAACAACGATGTCCTCATTCTTCGGGTTCTGACCGACGATCATACCCTCGTAAACCTCAACGCCAGCACCGATGAAGAGCTTGCCTCTGTCCTGAGCGTAGAAAAGTCCGTAAGCTGTGGACTCGCCTGTCTCGTGGGCAACGATTGAGCCCTGATTTCTCGACTGAATCTCTCCCTTATACGGCTCGTAACCGTCAAAGAGGTTGTTCATGATACCGTTACCGTTGGTATCTGTGAGGAACTCGGAGCGATAGCCCATAAGTCCTCTTGCAGGAATTCTGAATTCGAGGTGGGTTGTGCCTGTGTCTCTTGTACCCATGTTGAGAATCTCAGCCTTTCTTGAACCGAGCTTCTCCATAACGGCACCGACATAGTTATCGGGAACCTCAATCATAAGGAGCTCCATAGGCTCGAGAAGCTGACCGTTCTCGTCCTTCTTCATGATAACCTTAGGTGTGGAAACCTGGAACTCGTAGTCCTGTCTTCTCATCTGCTCGATAAGAATGGAAAGGTGAAGCTCGCCTCGGCCCGAAACCTTGAATGCGTCTGTGGTCTCTGTCTCCTCAACTCTCATCGCAACATTTGTCTCGACCTCTTTGAAAAGTCTGTCACGGAGGTTTCTTGATGTGACGTACTTACCCTCTCTGCCTGCGAACGGAGAATTGTTGACCATGAAAATCATGGAAACAGTCGGCTCGTCAATCTTAACGAACGGGAGCGGCTCAACGCAGTCGGGGTCGCAAGCGGTCTGACCGATTGTGAGGTCTGCAATACCGGAAACACAAACGATGTCACCGACTGTTGCCGACTCATACTCAACTCTCTTCAAGCCCTCGAACTGGTAAAGCTTGGAAATTCTTGCGTTATATTTCTCTTCGTCTCCGCCGCAGATTGTGACGTTCTGACCTACCTTGATTGAGCCTCTCTCAACTCTTCCGACACCGATTCTGCCGACATAATCATCGTAATCGATATTGGAGAAAAGAACCTGAGTGGGAGCGTCTGCGTCACCTGTCGGAGCGGGAATCTCCTTGATGATTGTCTCGAAGAGCGGAGTCATGTCTGTGCCGCCCTCCTCAGGGTCATATGTTGCATAGCCGTCTCTTGCGGAAGCGTAAACAACAGGGAAGTCGCACTGCTCCTCGTCTGCGCCGAGCTCGATGAAAAGATCGAGAACCTCGTCTACAACCTCAGCCGGTCTTGCACCGGGACGGTCAATCTTATTTAAAACAACAACAGCCTTCTTTCCGAGTGAAAGAGCCTTCTTAAGAACGAATCTTGTCTGCGGCATGCAGCCCTCGAATGCGTCGACGAGCAGAAGAACGCCGTCAACCATCATAAGAATACGCTCAACCTCACCGCCGAAGTCTGCGTGGCCGGGAGTATCAACGATGTTGATTTTTGTATCGCCGTACATAACGGCTGTGTTTTTGGAAAGAATTGTAATTCCTCTTTCTCTCTCGAGGTCACCCGAGTCCATAACTCTCTCTGCGACCTGCTCGTTAGCTCTGAAGACATGGCTCTGCTTCAAAAGCTGGTCGACCAGTGTTGTCTTACCGTGGTCAACGTGAGCGATAATTGCGACATTTCTAAGGTTTTCTCTTGATGTAATTGCCATAAAACTTTCTTCCTCTCTATATGGAAAATGAAAATAAAGTCTAAATAAAGTCTAATATCACGAATTTATATTTTATCACAAAGAACTTATTTTGTGAACATATGGCAAATTAAAAGATTGAATGACAAATGTTTAAAAATATGTTATTATTGACTACACTAAAAGACAATTCTCTTGACAAAGGAGTATAAAAATGCAAAACCGTTTTATCGAAGCAGGTAAAATCGTAGGCACTCACGGAATTAAGGGCGAGATGAAAGTCGAGTCTTGGATGGATTCCCCCGAGGTGCTCAAAAAAATAAAAAAGCTCTATCTAAACGGCGGAGAAAAGGACATAGGTCTTCTCTCCTCAAGAGTACATAAAAATCAGGTTCTTATCACGGTGGAGGGAGTTACAGACCCGTCTAAGGCGGACACCTACCGCGGAAAAACCGTCTACGCCGACAGAAATGACATCAAGCTCCCAAAGGGAAAATATTTCCTTTGCGATTTATTGGGACTTGAAGTCTATGATGCCGAGAGCGGCGTACTCTACGGAAAGATCGCCGATATTATTCAGGCTCCCGCAAACGACGTTTATGTAATTTCAAACGGAAACAAAGAATACCTCTTCCCTGCCGTCAAACCGATGATTAAAAGCACGGACATAGAAAGCGGCAGAATCGACATCATGCCGATACCCGGTATTTTTGACGATGACATAGTCGAGGATAAAGCTGATGAGAATTGATTTAATCACTTTATTCCCCGATATGTGCGAGACAATCCTTAACGAGAGCATTATCGGCAGAGCAAGAAAAAAAGGATTTCTTCAGGTCTGCTTCCATCAGCTGAGAAACTATGCCCACGACAAGCACCAGAGAGTGGACGACTGCCCGTTCGGCGGCGGCAAGGGAATGCTTTTAAAGCCCGAACCGATTGCAGAGGCGATTGATGTTCTTTCCGAGCATTTGGGCGAAAAGCCGTATGTCATATATATGTCTCCAAGAGGAAAGGTTCTCAATCAGGAGAAGGTAAAGGAGCTTGCTTCTCACGACAACCTGTGTATTCTGTGCGGTCACTATGAGGGAATCGACGAGCGCATAATCGACGAATATGTAGACGAGCAGATTTCATGCGGTGACTATGTTCTCACGGGCGGCGAAATGCCTGCAATCATCTTAACTGACGCCGTCAGCCGTATGATACCCGGAGTTCTTGCCGAGGACACCTGCTTCACGGAGGAGAGCCACTTCAGCGGTCTTCTCGAGTATCCGCAGTACACAAGACCCGCCGTCTTCCACGGCAGAAGCGTCCCCGAAACCTTAGTGTCCGGAAACCACGCCAAAGTAGAAGAATGGAAGAGAAAGAAAAGTCTTGAAATCACACTTTCGTGCCGTCCCGATATATTAGAGACAGCTCAATTAACAAGTGAGGACAAAAAATATCTTTCGACACTCAAGAACGAAAGATAAAGGATTTTTTAAATCTTTTTCACAGAAATAAACTCACATTGGAAAAAATTTGTATAATATTGACCTATAATTGACAGTTTTGGCGAATTAACAAACGCCTAAAAAGTTAAATTTTCGTAAATTTTTGGTCAATGTTGCACAAATGAAGATTTGCTAAAATAAGTTTTATCGTTCAAGCAAACGAAAATCAGCATTTTTTATTGACTCGATTTTTTATTGTGCTATAATTCTATTAGTTTTTAATTCAGCAAATCACACCCATAAATATCTATCTAACTAAAAACTTAGGAGAGTGAATCAAAATGTACGATAAGGAAGTCTTAGTCGAAAATCAGGTAGGCTTACACGCTCGTCCGGCAACATTTTTCATCCAGAAGGCAAACGAGTTCAAGTCATCCATCTGGGTTGAGAAGGAGGAGAGAAGAGTTAACGCAAAGTCCCTTCTCGGTGTTCTTTCACTTGGCATTGTAGGCGGCACAAACATCCGCATCATTGCTGACGGTGCTGACGATGAGGAAGCTGTTGAGAGCCTCGTAGCTCTTATCAAGTCCGGTTTCGCTGAGTAATCGTGCAAATTTGTGACAAACAAATAAGCAAAGCTTAGGGTCATCCTTCGGGATGACCCTATTTTTCTATTCACACAATATTCATTCATTATTCTTGCTTTTATTATATTTTTAAATTAAAATTATGATATATGATTTTGTTTGGAGGAAATCTTTGTATGGCAAAAATTCTTATTGTCGATGACGACAAAAATATATGCGAGCTTTTAAGGCTCTATATCGAAAAGGAAGGCTTTGAGACCAAAATCGCAAACGACGGAAAACAGGCGATTGATGAATTCAATTCGTTTAATCCTGACCTCGTTCTTCTCGACCTCATGCTCCCCGTTCTTGACGGTTGGCAGGTTTGCCGTGAGATAAGAAAGACGAGCGAATGCCCAATTATCATGCTCACCGCTAAGGGCGAGGTGTTCGATAAGGTTCTGGGCCTTGAGCTCGGCGCCGACGACTACGTTGTAAAGCCGTTTGAGTCAAAGGAAATCGTAGCGAGAATCAATGCTGTTCTAAGAAGAACGGGCAAGAAAGAGGGCGAAGCGGTAAAGCAGGTTAATTACGACAAGCTTTCCATCAACCTCACAAACTACGAGCTCAAGGTAAACGGCGTTCAGGTGGACACTCCGCCAAAAGAAATGGAGCTTATTTATCACCTTGCCTCAAACCCGAACCGTGTTTTCACACGTGACCAGCTGCTTGACGAGGTTTGGGGCTTTGATTACTACGGCGACTCGAGAACAGTTGATGTCCACGTCAAGCGTCTTCGCGAGAAGCTTGAGGGCGTCTCCGATAAGTGGGCACTCAAAACCGTTTGGGGCGTCGGCTACAAGTTTGAAGTAAAGGAATAAGCTATGAGAAAATCGTTATTTCGCAAATACTTGTGGGTGACGATGGCAACTCTTCTGATAAGCTACATCATTCTCGGCTCAATCACATCTGTCCTGTTTACAAGATACTGGACAAACGAGAGCCGAAGCACCCTCATAGGCGATGCAACAAGCATTGCAAAATTTTGCTCACAGTTCACAAACTATGACGAAAAGGACGGCTACACGCTGAACATTCAGGCAACGTCCGCATTAACCGATATTATCTCCGAAAACATGGATGCGGATATATTTGTAACCGACCAAAACGGCAAGAGACTTCTGGGTGTCTACTCATGCAGCGGTCTTGACGGAGAAACACTCGGAGATGTCGACCAAGCTTTTGTCAATGACGCTATGTCGGGCTACACGGAATTTCGCTCTAATTTCGGAAATTCCTACAACCGAGACTATCTCACAATCGGCGTTCCGCTTGTCGTAACGGATGCAAACGGAGAGGAACACACGGTAGGCGCTGTTTTTGCGGCAACCGTTTCCAAGAGCTTTCAGAATTACAGGCAGGACACCGTAAGAATTTTCGTTTTGGCGGCACTTGTCACCTTTATCGTCTCATTCTTCCTTGTCTGGGCATTCACCTATAAAATGGTCAAGCCGCTTCGTCAGATGTCAGCCGCCGCAAAGGCGTTCGGAGACGGTGATTTCTCAATCCGTGTTCCCGATGACCGTGACGACGAAATCGGCGAACTGGGTCATGCGTTCAACAACATGGCAAACTCCCTTTCCGACTCCGAGGGAATGAGAAGAAGCTTCATCGCCAACGTTTCTCACGAACTGAAAACCCCGATGACAACCATTGCGGGCTTCATTGACGGTATTCTTGACGGAACAATCCCTCCCGAAAGACAAAACTATTACCTCAAAATCGTTTCCGATGAAGTAAAGCGTCTTTCAAGACTTGTCCGCTCCATGCTCAACCTCTCGAGAATTGATTCGGGCGAGCTGAAAATAAATCCCGTCAACTTTGATTTGACTGACACCGTATTCCAGACGGTTCTCACCTTCGAGCAGAAGATAGACGAAAAGAAAATCGAGATAAGAAATCTTGAGAACGCTATCCCCATGACGGTCTACGGCGATCAGGATTTACTGCATCAGGTTATTTACAATATCGTTGAAAATGCCGTCAAATTCACAAACGAGGGCGGTTACATCTCATTCACTCTTGCCGACAGCATCGACAGAGCATGCCTTTCAATCGAGAACAGCGGAATGGGAATTTCAGCCGAGGATTTGCCGAGAGTTTTCGACAGATTCTACAAGACGGATAAATCAAGATCCCGTGACAAAAACGGTCTGGGACTGGGTCTCTTCCTTTGCAAGACAATACTCAAGCTTCACGGCGGAGACATAACGGTTTCATCGGTCGAGAACGAATACTGCCGATTTGACCTTTATATTCCAAAGCCGGTCAACAACCAGAAGACTCCAGAAAAGGTTATCAATCTGTCAGATTCGATTGACGACGACATTCAGGATGTCGATATCTGACGAAAGGAAATAAAAATGTTTGACAGAAAAGAAAAGAATCCCGACAAGGTAGAGAACGAAATAACGGCTGAAACCAAAGAAACAGCCGCAGAAGAAATAAAAGAAGAAACCGTAAGCTCTTCTTCAGACGCTCCCGTCACAGAGGAAGCACCGATTGAAGCAACCGAGACCGTAAGTGCCGCACAAAACGACGTGCCCGAAACAGCACCGCAGGAAACGGAAGTGCCTCAGTCTCAGACGGAAGCATACCCACAGCAAAACGCACCGCAGAATGCTCAGCCATATTCAGGCACATATCCGCAGTACGGCGGATATACCCCGTACCCACAGGGCGGATTTGTCTATCCGCCTCAGGCACAGCAAACAGCTCAAGGCGCAAGCGGCGCTCCGCAGAATCCTCAACAGCCGCCTTACCCACAGCAGGGATATTACGGTCAGTATCCGTATAATGCTCCTCAGCCGCAGAATATGCCATATGCACCTTCTCAGATGCCTGCGCAGAACATGCCGTATCCTCAGGGAGTTCAGCCGTATGCGCAGAATATGCCGTACCCTCAGAACGGTGCACCAATGCCCCCGATGTATCCCCAGGTGCCGCCTCAGCCACCCGTGAAGAAAAAGATGAAGGGCGGAACAAAATTCTTTATTTTCGTTCTTTTCTTCCTGTTCATTTTTGGCGGCGGTGTGTTCACCTATTCACTCATATCCGAGAGCGGAAATGTTCCTACCGTGAACCAAACAGAGGAAAAATCAGAGCCGAGCGGCTCAGTCTATGCAACTCCCTCACCTGCACCGAACGAAAACGGCGAAAACTCCGAGAGCAGCACTCCGAACGATGGTGAAAACAGCGAATCAAGCGAAAGCTCCGAAGGCTCAGAAAGCCCACAGACAGTTGAGCCTGACATAGACGTAACCCCGTACACAGACGGCATCACCATCACAAAGAAGCCAAGCGGCTCAGAGCTTTCAGCAGAAGAGGTTTATGCCAAGGTTCTTCCCTCAACCGTAACGGTTTATTCGAAAATTGCTACCACAACGGGCGATTACAGCGAGAGCTACGGCACGGGAATTTTCATCACGGAAAACGGTTACATCGTAACAAACTCCCATGTTGTAAACAATACAAAATCGACTATAGTTTCAATCACCACAAGTGACGGAACAGAGCACGATTGCGTGATTGTCGGCTTCGACAAGACCACCGACCTTGCTATCCTAAAGATTGACGGAAACGGCTACACTCCAGCCGAATTCGGCGATGCAAGCGAGCTTTCAATCGGCGAATGGGTCATTGCTGTCGGAAATCCCGGCGGAACAGAATTTTCGGGCTCTCTCACACGAGGCGTTATCTCGGGACTTGACAGAACAGTCGGAAGTTACTCCTCAAACGGCATGACATACATTCAGACAGACGCCGCAATCAACCCCGGTAACTCAGGCGGCCCGCTTGTAAATATGTACGGTCAGGTTGTCGGTATCAATTCCTCCAAGATAGTAGCCGACTACTACGAGGGCATGGGATTTGCAATCCCCGTTTCCAAGGCAAAGGACATCATCGACCAGCTTCTTTCCACAGGCTATGTCGAGGGCAGAGTCCGTTTGGGAATCACGGGAATGAATTATCAGGATCTCACTCTTCAGGGCGTTGAAATCGTAAGCATAGACGAAAACTCAGGCTTTGCGGGCACAGACGCTAAGGAAGGCGACGTCATCACCGCAATCGACGGAAATGAAGTCACAAGCCTCACAACCCTTGCAAACGAGCTTCTCTCCTATTCACCGGGAGACAGCTGTGAAGTGACAATCGTTCACCCGGCTAACGGCAACGAATACAAGGTTACAATCACCTTGCTTGCCGACGAGGGCGAAACTCAAAAGTAATTTTTCCAATCGGAGATATTCTTTTAGGAGAATATCTCCATTCTTTTTGCCGACTTCTTTAAGCCTTGACCGCACAATCCCGATTGATAAATTCCCCGTGCTATGATATAATAAACAGAATGCAAAAATATATTTTACCCGGAAAATAAAAATCTCAAAGGAGAAATATAATGAATTTACCAAACAAGCTTACACTTCTTCGAGTTATACTCGTTCCGTTTTTCGTGTTCTTTTTGATGGCAACCTTTATTCCTCACAGCTACCTTATAGCTTTGATAATCTTTGCCGTTGCATCCTACACAGATCATCTTGACGGAAAAATTGCCCGCCGTGACCACCTCATCACAAACTTTGGAAAATTTATGGATCCCCTTGCCGACAAAATCCTCGTCATGGCAGCCATGATATGCTTTGTTGCACTGGGTCACACAAATCCTTATTTTGTAATCATCATTATGTTCCGTGAGTTCGCTGTCACATCAATAAGACTTGTCGCCGCATCAAGCGGAACGGTCATTGCCGCAAACAACTGGGGCAAGGCGAAAACCGTCACCCAGATTATCGCCATTTTGGTGGTTCTCGTCCTTCAGTATGTCCTTCAGCTCGGACTTTGCACAGCTTACTCAGGTCTCTTCTATGTAATCGGCGAATGTTTTGTCGGTCTTTGCACTCTCATGGCACTCATTTCAGGCATCATCTACATCAAGGACAACTGGAATGCAATTGCCGATTTCAAGTAATCAAACAAATGAATATTTATTTTATTGACTACGAAAACACCAAGCTTCACGGACTTTACGGCATAGAGAAGCTCGGCAGATTTGACAAGGTCATAATCTTCTATTCCGAAAACGCACAGAGCATAACAATCGACTGCATGAAGTCAATTAA
Source organism: Lachnospiraceae bacterium (assembly GCA_963597005.1). Taxonomy (GTDB): domain Bacteria; phylum Bacillota; class Clostridia; order Oscillospirales; family Acutalibacteraceae; genus SIG603. The sequence goes on along the minus strand of CAVBOS010000020.1, from coordinate 560 downwards.
CGACACAAAAGCTAAGGTTACTCTCGAGCATGCGGAAATCGGAAGACATGATTTTCTTGATTTTCAGCTTTCCTCCTACCTAGGCTATATGGTTCGCAAGCACTCCTTTGCCGACTTTTTCATTGTCAGTGCAGATAAGGGCTACGAGTGCCTTGAAAGCTTCTGGAAGAATAAAGGCGTGAACGTTAAGCTTATTCCGAACATCGCAAACGAAGAGGAAAAACCGAATACCGAAAGTAAGCCAGCCAAGAACGAAAAAGCCATATCTTCTAAAACTAACAAATCGGCGGAAACAAAAAAGGCAAGCCAAAAGAAAGCTTCCACCCCCACACAGAAAAAAGCAAAAGTACAGCTTTCCAAAAAAAGCAGTACGCAGAGCAAAAAAAATCTTCCGTCGGCAACAAAACAGACGAAAGATAATAAATCGGAACTTAAATCCGAAACAAAAACCAAGGTTAAGTCGGAGACTAAATCTGAAATTAAATCAGAGATTAAATCAAACAACAAACAGGATACTCAGCCAAAAACCAAGCCTTCTGCCTCACCTGTAACAGAAAAGC
>CAVBOS010000019.1:0-16875 GCA_963597005.1 Lachnospiraceae bacterium | reverse complement strand
CGCTTTTTACAAAAAGCGTGCGGGTGTGGGCAGAGCCCACAAGAGAAAAGCGAAGCACTGAGAGAAATAAAGAAGAACAGAGCGAAGCGATAATAAAAAAAGACAGGCTGTCAAAGTCAACCGAAAATGCGAAGCATTTTCAGAACGCATAGCGTTCGTGGTTGGGCTTTGACAGCCGACCTATTTACACAAAGAGAGATAACGAATGTAAATAATAAAGGTTTGGAAGCTTAACCGAAAATGCGAAGCATTTTCAGGGCGAATGCCCGTAGTTAAGCCGACAAACCGACTTATTTACTGCAAGATAAATAAAGAAAACAAACCATGAAATTTGCTACGGATAAAACGATAAAACTTATCGAATGAAGCACAAATGTGAACGCCTGAAAAACATCATTCTCATGCGGAAAAATGGAGTAAATATCAGTCGTTTTATCGATAAAATCAAGAAATGTCAGTTGTAAAGTTTCACTAAAAACTTTGTGCCGTAATTGTCAAATTATACAATCACACAAAGTTATTTTTTTTGACAAAAAATTCTTGAAATATTCATATTTTTGTTTTAAAATACGGTTGATTTATGGAAAAACGATTTTAGCAAAATCTTATTACAACTTTTATAAAAATAGGTGTCGGGTTTTGCGGAAAAGGAACAATGGTGTTCCTAAAGAGGTAGTATGAATAATAAAAAAGTTAATAAGCTAAAGCGAATTATGTTTTTGCTTGTCGGCGGAGCGCTTTACTTTTTGACATTCACGTTTGTCGAGCAGAGAAAAACGACGGTGACGATTTTGCACACAAGGCTTGATGATTTGATTCCGTTCTGCGAGTACTTCATCATTCCGTATTTTGCGTGGTTCCTGTTCGTAATAGTAACGGTGATTTATTTTGCACTGTTCAACGAAAAGGACGAGGAGTATCACAATCTGCTTCTGTCACTGGTTATCGGTATGGTGTGCTTCTTGGGAGTCAGCATATTGCTCCCAAACGGTCAGGATTTGCGACCGACTATCATAAATCCGAGCAACATTTTTGAAGCGGCATGCAAAATGCTTTATTCGACCGATACGCCGACAAATATTCTTCCGAGTCTTCACGTTTTCAATGCTGTTGTTTGTAACATTGCTTGGTGCCGTTCGGAGAAATTTAAGGACAAGAATATTTTCTTAAGCTTCATCAATATCCTTACGGTCATGATAGTTCTTTCGACTATGTTCTTGAAACAGCACTGCGTAATCGATGTTGTATCGGCACTCACACTAAACTTAATTTGCTTCGGTATCTTCTACAAGTCAAGAGTCGGCTCAAAGCTCTCTGCAAGACTTACGGCATTCGAGAATCACAACTCGAGAAAAGAAGCAAGAGAAAAGAAAATTTGATAATTATTAAAGAAAAAGAGGCATTCTTCGTGAATGTCTCTTTTGTTTTCAACGCTTATTCGGTTTTGGTGGAAAAGTCGCTTGGTTTGCCGTCTTTAAGAGCTTTTTCGAGAGAAAACCGCACACGGGTTTTTCGAAAAGATAAGTCACGGCTACGGCGGCAATAAGTGCCGCACACCACGCAATCAGATTGTACTTGTGCATCCATATTTCGTCATAAAGCATGTTCGGAGGAGTGTCGCCGCTCCAGTATGGAATTTTCAATGTGTATTTTATAAGAACAGCGAGCATTTGATGCCACAGGTAAAGGTTAAAGCTGATTGACGAGAGAAAGCCGAGAATTTTTCTTAGAGGAAGATTGATTCCAAGTCCCAGAAAAATTACCACGCACGCACCCAAAATGCAAAGCGGCATTCTAAGGATAACCTGTGAATACTTGAAATTCGGCTGAGTCGTTTGGTATTTGAGAAGAAAGCCGATAAAAACAAACGCAAGTGTTCCCGCTAAACTCATAAAGATGCGAAAATATGGTTTTTCTGTGATTTTCTTTCGTCCGAGATACGAAAAGCACAATGCCGCTATGAAGCCTATGCACAGGACTCCGACAAAGGCGGGGAACTGATTGAACAGCATGTCTATGTCTGAGTTTTCAAAATTTTGAAGTAACCACACCGTTACAAAAGCCTGAATCCAAAGCATGACGGCAGAAGTGATTATCGGATGCTTAAGAAATAAATTTCTTAATAAAGGAAAGAAAATATAAAACAAGGCAAAAACCGTCAGAGTCCATGTGACGCCGTTTAAGCCTGTGTTTCGGTAGCTCACATTGAAAAACATTTGCGTGAAGGTGAGGTGAGCTAAGAGATCTTTAATCAAATTTGCGGAACAGCCGTCGGTTATCACCCTGACTACGAAAGAGAAAGCTATCGAAAGGTAGTAGCCGGGGATAAGCCTAATCGCACGCTTTAGATAAAACTGAGAAACCGTTTCATTTTTGCGTTTTTGCTTGAGCGTTCCGTCCGCTTTTGCGTTTGCCCACGGGAGAAAGAGACAGAATGCCGACAGCATGATGAAAACATCGACCCAGAGCGCACCCGTTCTGTTCCAAAAATCAAGCTTTCCGCCGTTAACCCAGCTTTGCTGCCAGATGTGGTAAAGGCAAATCGAAAAGGCGGCAACAACACGCAGAAAATCGGCGGAAAGGGGACGGCTCAGATTCGGTTTATCGAATATGTAGTCTTTTATTTTAGTAAAATTCATTTAGTACCTAAATTTCATAATATAGATTTAAAAAGAGTAATATAGTAATATCTTGATTATAATCTGAGAAACAAAAATCTTCAAGATTCAAAGCTTGACAATCAATTATTTACAAGTTGTTCAACAATGAGAAGATAAAAAAGTATATGATATTAGAAGAATTTTGAAGATTCGGGGATTTATCGTGTTTGGTTATGTCAGACCCTTAAAGGGTGAAATGAAGGTAAGGGAATACGAGCAGTACAAGGCGGTTTATTGCACGCTTTGCAAGGAGCTTGAGCATCACTACGGCTTGCTTGCAAAATTTGCACTGAGCTTTGATATTACCTTTTATGCTGTTGTGGCTCTTGACTTGTCGGGAGCTGAGATAAGCGAGAAAAAAGGTCACTGCGTCGTGAATCCCACCAAGAAATGCAATTTTATTTGTGAGGGCGCAGAGGCTTATCACAAGGCGGCGGCACTCACGGTGCTTATGACCTATTATAAGCTTCTCGATAACATTGAGGACGAAAAACTCCTTAAGCGTATGGCTTCACGTTTCTTGAAGCGTATTGTAAGCAAAGCCGCAAGAAAGGCAAAGAAAGATTTTCCTTTTATGGATGAGGCTCTCTCAAAAATGACAGAGGAACAAAGACTGGCAGAGAAAAGCGAAAATCCTTCAATTGACGCCTGTTCTGCTCCGACAGCCGACGCACTCAAAACCATTTTTTCCGAGCTTGCAAACGACGATATGCAAAAAACGGTGCTTTCGCAGTTCGGTTATTTCCTCGGAAGATGGATATATGCCATGGATGCCGCAGACGACCTTGAGGACGACATGAAGGACGGTTCCTTCAATCCGTTCATAAAGAGACTGGGCTTCGAGGGTAAGAAAGAAATCACAGAGGAAGAGAGAAAAAAAGCAGACAACTACTGCAACGAGGTTCTTAACAGCAACGCCGCAATGATAAACGGGGCGGTCAATTTGTTGGATCTCAATAAGTATGAAAATATAATCACGAATGTTCGTGTACTGGGTCTCGGAGAGGTTCAGCGTGAGATTTTGTTTCTGCACATACATTCTAAAGAGAGAAAGGGTAAAAAAATATGAATGATCCGTACAAGGTTCTCGGTGTTTCAAGTACAGCGACAGATGAAGAGGTAAAACAGGCTTACAGAAAGCTTGCAAAGAAATATCATCCCGACCAGTACGCAGGCAATCCTCTTCAGGAGGTAGCCGATGAGAAGATGAAGGAAATCAACGAGGCTTACGATACGATAGTTGAGCAGAGAAAGAATGGCGGCAGTAACCAGAATTACGGCGGCTATTCGGGTTATGACTACGGTTACGGCAATTCCTACAGCTCATACAGCGCTTCGTCCGAATGGAACGACGTAAGAAGACTGATAAACGCAGGAAGAATTTCCGATGCCGAGCAGATTTTGAACGGTGTCCCCGGTGACAAGAGAAATGCAGAGTGGAACTTCCTCAAGGGCTCATGTATGTTCAGACGTGGCTATCTCGAGGAAGCAAGGGATTATTTCTCCCGTGCGTGCACAATGGACCCAAGCAATCCGGAGTACGCTCAGGCTTATAACAGAGCGATGAATCAGAGAACAGGCTCTTACGGCGGCTACAACTCAGGAATGAATCAGATAGGCGGCTGCAACACCTGTGACGTCTGCAATACGCTCATTTGTGCCGATTGCTGTTGTGAGATGATGGGCGGAGACCTCATCCCTTGCTGTTAAGGCGAAAATATGAAAAAAACAGTAAAAATATCTTTGTGCGGAATTTTAGCCGCACTGAGTATAGTGATAATGTTTTTGGCGGGAATTGTGCCGACCATGACGATTGCTTTGCCTGCGATAGCGGGATGCATGCTCATTCCCGTAACGGCTGAATGCGGAACTAAATACGGCTTGACCGTTTTTGCCGTTGTCAGCGTGCTTGGATTTTTTGTTGTAAGCGACAGGGAAGCGTGGCTTATGTACGTGCTTTTCTTCGGATATTTTCCAGCCGTTTACGGTGTTTTTGATAAGATTAAAAACAAGAGACTTCGCTTTATCGTGAAGATAGTGCTGTTCACCATTGCAACAATTGCAGAAGGATTGATAGCTACATTTATTCTGGGAATACCGCTCGACAGCATGGGCGAGCTCGGAAAATGGTCGGTGATTATTCTCATTGCTTTGGCTGAGGTTGTTTTTATCGTCTACAACAAGGCTGTGAGAAATTTAATCGCACTTTATTTTCTGCGTTTCAGAAAAGTATTGCTCAAGATACTTGGTGGCAGAATGTAATATATTTGTTTAAAATACAAAAATCGGCTGTGCTTTTTGCCCACAGCCGATTTTTGTATTATTTTCAGATTTCTTTAGTCCAGACCTGCATCATGTTTTCGCCGCGGTTTGCCCATGTGTAGTATGGAATCATGCGAAGCTTGGTTTTTTCTGCAGTAGGTTTTTTGTCGTAGGTGTAAAGCTCGTCGCTTGACGAAAGGACATATCCGTCAACCTCAAGCGGAACAATTCCGCCGAGTGTCTGGGGCTCAAAATCAAGAGCCTTGATTTCTCCGTTTTCTGCAATTCTCACTCTTCTCAGGTCATACTTGCTGTCCTTGCCCTCGAGGCAGTAAACAAACGGGCCACGCTGAATTGCGACAGCCTCCTGATCCTCACGAAGAAGAACGTTGGAGTATATTTTTCTCGGTGTGAAATCAAGCTTGAGTTCAAGCTCGTCACCGGATTTAAATGAAGAACCGACCTCAGCATAACCGAGATTAATCGGAGCGTTGATGCCGTTTTCGTTAAGCTTGACGGTGAAGCTCTTTGACCAGTCGGGAATACGAAGATTGAGCTTCTTGTCAAAGTCCTTTAAGAATTTAAATTTAACCGTGTCGCCATAGGGGTAATCGGTTGTGATTTCGATTTCGTCACGAAGTGTTCCGCCAATGTAGAGGTTGCACCAAATGTCGTTTTCCTCTTCAGTGAAAATGTAACGGTTGAGAGATGCAAGAGTTCTTGCGATGTTCGGCGGACAGCATGCACAGCCGTACCATGAAGGTCTCTCCGGAAGAACATGCTGATAGTTCATAACCTTACCGGAATATTCGGGGTTGACCTCAAGCGGATTAACATAGAAGAAGTTCTTTCCGTTTAGGCTCATTCCTGCGAGAACGGTGTTGTAAAGCGCACGCTCCATAACATCTGCATAGCATGAGTCCTTCTCGATTTCGAGCATCTTTCTTGCGAAGAACATAAGACCGATTGCCGCACAGGATTCTGAATAAGCCGTGTCGTTCGGAAGGTCGTAGTCTGCACTGAAGGCTTCGCCGTTGTCGACAGAGCCGATACCGCCCGTGACATACATTCTCTTTTTTGTGATAGAATTCCAAAGGGTCTTGCAAGCCTTGACTAAGCTTTCGTCGCCAGTTTCCTTGGCTACTCCAGCCATACCCGTATAAAGGTAAACAGCTCTTACGGCGTGTCCTGTTGCGTCCTTCTGCTCTCTTACTGGTGCCTGATTCTGGTTGTAGTCACTTGTGAGGGCATTCTGACCCCAAAGAGTCCAGCCTCGTCTTTCTGATTCAACAGCATAGAAATTCGGCTCTGTACCACGCTCATCAACGAAATATTTTGCAAGCTCGAGATATTTTTCGTTGCCTGTTACCTTGTACATTCTTACAAGTGCAAGCTCTGCCTCGGGATGACCGGGGAAGCCGCGGTTTTTGTCCTTGCCGAAGGTATTATAAATGCAGTCGGCAAATTTTTCCATGACAGAGAGGAGATTTGTCTTGCCGGTAGCCTCGTAGTGTGCAACGGCGGCTTCTGCCATGTGACCGAAGCAGTAAAGCTCGTGAGCCTCCTGGAGGTTAGTCCACTTCTTGTCAAGCTTGCCTAAGATGAAGTAGGTATCGAGATAGCCGTCGGGCTGTTGTGCCTTTGCGATTATGTCGATTATGTTATCGATGTCTTCCTCGAGAGCCTTGTCTGGTTTTAGAATGAGAGAATATGAAGCGGCTTCAATCCACTTTGCAACGTCTGAATCCTGAAATACCCAGCCGTAAAATTCTCCCTCGGAAAGTCCTGCGGCAATGCGGAAGTTCTCGAGAGCGTGAGATTTTTCGACACCGGGGATAGCGTCATCTATAACCTTTCTCTGATAAGGGATAACGTCTTCGGTAACAAGCTTCTGATAGTGGCCGAAAAATCTGTCCTTTATGATAAAATCGTTTTTCATCAGTCTTTCTCTCCTGCCATAATAGCTTCAATTTCTTCGATTGTTCTCGGAACGCAAGCGGTGAGGTTCTCACATCCGTCCTCAGTGACAAGAAGGTTATCCTCGACTCTGAATCCGATTCCCCAGTCTTCGTTATAGATACCGACATCTATGCAGAAAACTTCGCCCGCTGTGACAGGTCTTTCCATATCGGTGAGGTCGTGAGTGTCAAAGCCGACATGATGTGCGCCATTATGCCACATAAGCTTGCCGATATTCTCAAAGGAGTCCATAAGTCCTACCTTTTTGAGCTGTTCACAGCAGTATTTCTTTACCATGACGTCAACCTCTGCCATGGGGATGCCAGGCTTTACGACGGAGAACATATACTCACTCGTGTTGTAAGCGCACTCATACATGATTCTCTGTCTCTCGGTAAATTTGCCATTGCACGGCCAGCCACGGGAAACATCATTGCCCTCAAAGTCATACTTTGCGCCGACATCGTTCAAAATCATGTCGCCGTCCTTTGCCTGACCTGTGTAAGCATAGTAGTGAATACAGAAGTTGTTTTCGCCCGCTGAAATGATTGACGGGAAAGCAGGCTCGAGACAGCCGTGTCTTGTGAGCTCACGGTCGAATTCAGCCTTGTATTCATACTCGTACATGCCCGGCTTGGACGCTTTCATCATGGCGACAATGCCCGCACGTGTGATTTTTGCGGCTTCTCTCATTGCCTCAATCTCGCACGGCTTCTTGATTGTGCGCTGATTTCTTATCTGTGGGAACACATCAACGATATTTACGGACGGATAGTGCGAGAGAGTCTCCTTGACAAAGCTGTGAGACGCTCTGTCTCTGTCGTTCGGGTCGCACTTGTAGAGGTCGAGTGCAACATTTGAGAACTTTCCACTTAGCATAAGCTTGTGGAAGTAGCTGTCAAACTTCGGCAATTGGTCTACGTTTTCGATAAGACTCTTGTTATATATTTCGTCTGCCTTTAAACGCTTGCCTGTCCATCTCTCTGCAAAGGCGTCGGGAGGAAGAACGAAGATTTTTTCGCTTGTTTTACCGTCTTTTTTCTCTGCAACGAGAATACTTTCCTTCTGCTCGATACCCGTCATATAAACGAATGAACGGTCGGCGTAAAAGCCGTAGAATTCATCGGCGGTTTTTCTGATTTCTTTTCCCGAGAACAAAAGCAAAACGGTGTTGTCGGGAAGGCTCTCGTAGAGCTTTTCTCTGTTTTCTTTAAAAAAAGTGTTTATCATTTGAAAGAACTCCTTTCCTTTTTGCATATTCGATTGAAGAAATATGCACACAGGCAAAATATATCACTGTATTTTGCTTTAGTCAATCAGAAAATAAAAGATATTTTGTACGGAATTTCAAATGTGCTATGCTTGAATATAACCTATCATTATGATATGATAAAAGCTAATATATTAGAAAGAGGTTATTTCCCATGAGAGTTACCGATATAATTAAGGGTGAGAAGCCCAGCTTTTCACTTGAAGTATTTCCACCTAAGACACAAGATATTTTTGAACCCGTTAAAGATACGGCACTCAAGATTGCGGCGCTCAATCCGAGCTACATGAGCGTAACATACGGCGCAGGCGGCGGAACAAGCCAGTTTACGGCTGATATTTCCGAAGCAATTTTGAAAGCGGGCACAACTCCCGTTTCTCATCTTTCCTGCATTTCTTCCACAAAGGAGAAGGTAAGAGAGCAGCTCGATATGTTATCCTCCAAGGGTATTGAGAATATTCTTGCGCTCAGAGGTGATATTCCAAAGGGCATGAGCATGGATCACCTTGACTATCATTATGCAAGCGAACTTATCGAGGACATCAAAAAGTACGGAGATTTTTGTATCGGCGGTGCATGCTATCCTGAAACTCACCCCGACTCAAAGAGCGCACAGGAGGATATCGAAAACCTCAAGAAGAAGGTTGACGCAGGATGCGAGTATCTCGTTACTCAGATGTTCTTCTCGAATGATATTCTTTATAATTTCATGTACAGACTCCTCAAGGCGGGAATAGATGTTCCTGTTGTTCCGGGTATCATGCCGATTACAAATGCAAGACAGGTTGCGACAGCCGCAAAGCTTTCAAATTCCTTTGTTCCGCAGAGCTTCCTTAGAATAGTTGACCGCTATGGCTCCAATCCCGATGTTATGCGTCAGGCGGGTATCGCATTTGCTACAGAGCAGATAATCGACCTCTATGCTAACGGCTTCAATGCTGTTCACATTTACACTATGAACAAGCCTGATGTTGCCGAGGCTATCATGAACAACGTAAGTGAGATAATCAAGTAATCGAACCCCAAGGAGGAAATATGCCCGAGATTATTTACAGGTCGGTTTCTGTCGATGAATTACAGCTTAACAGCAACGAGGTTGCTTATCGTTTGGGTACTGACAGAGGCTACACCGATAAGCTTATCGAGGGCTGTCTTGAAGAGCTCAAAAGAGTTCTCACGCCAAAGTTCTGCTTCACCGTGAGTGAGGCGAAATACGGCGAGAACAATCTGATAGATTTAGGTTACATGAAAATAAATTCCGAGAAGCTGACGAAGAATCTGAGAGGCTCAAAGCGAGTCTATACCTTTGCGGCAACGATAGGTCACGGCGCAGACAGGCTTTTGGCTAAGCAGTCAAAAATCAGCAGTGCAAAGTATTTTGTGACGGACGGACTTTCTTCGGCTTATGCCGAGGCTCTTGCGGATTACGCCAACAAATATATAGCCGAGGGGAAAAGCTGTTATCCGAGATTTTCTCCCGGCTTCGGTGATGTGCCGCTCTCCGTTCAGCCTGAGGTGCTTGGTGCGGTTAATGCGGCTAAGCTGCTCGGAATAACGCTCAGCGATACGTTTTTGATGACTCCCATGAAGTCGGTCACGGCGTTAATCGGTGAGAAAAACGAAGACTAAGAAGTCGGAGGTGAAAAAATGCACGATACTCAAAAGAAAAAAATAACCGAGCTTATGCGTGAGAGAAGAATTTATCTTGACGGCGGAACGGGCTCGGTGCTTCAAGGCCAGGGACTGAAACCGGGTGAGGCGCCCGAGCTTTGGAATCTGACGAATCCCGATAAAATTCTTGCTCTTTACAATTCCTATCTTGATGCGGGAAGCGATGTTTTCAACACAAACACATTCGGTGTTAATAAGGAAAAGTACGATAATTATGCCGAGCTCATCACAGCGGCAATCGATATAGCTCACAAGGCAGTAGAGGGCAGAAAAGAAAAATACATAGCATTTGATATGGGCCCCACGGGCAGACTTTTGGAGCCGCTCGGAGATTTGAGCTTTGAGGACTGCGTGGATATCTATGCGGCTAATATAAATGTTGCAAAGAACTTAGGCGTAGACCTTGTAATCATCGAGACAATGAACGATTCTCTTGAGACCAAGGCGGCACTTCTTGCGGTAAAGGAAAACTGCGATTTGCCCGTGTTCGTCATGAACGTCTACGATGAGGGCGGTAAGCTTATGACGGGCGCAAGCCCTGAGGCTATGACAGCAATGCTCGAGGGAATGGGCGCAGACGCAATCGGAATGAACTGCTCGCTTGGCCCCGACAAGATGATTCCGACTGTCGAGAGATTTGTAAAGTGCTCCTCGCTTCCGATAATCGTCAAGCCGAATGCGGGACTTCCCGAGGTAAGGGACGGCAAGACCGTTTATAATGTTGACGCGGACAAATTCTGCGAGTATATGCACACGATAGCCGAAATGGGTGCGACTATTCTCGGCGGCTGTTGCGGTTCAACTCCCAAATACATCGAAAAGCTCGTGAAAAGCACAAAGGATTTGCCGTTTGCACTTCCCGAAAAGAAGAACATCACGGCGGTTTCTTCCTACACAAATGCTGTTGTCATAGCAGAAAAACCAACGCTCATCGGTGAGAGAATCAATCCTACGGGCAAGAAAAGAGTTAAAGAGGCTCTGAGAACGGGAAACCTTGCGTACATTCTTGAGGAGGCACTCAAGCAGGTTGACGCTGGAGTTCATATTCTCGATGTCAATGTGGGACTTCCCGAAATTGACGAAAAAGAGGTTATGGTCAAGGTCATAAAGGAGCTGCAGGCGGTCACCGATGTTCCGCTTCAGATAGACTCGTCTTCACCCGAGGTTTTAAGTGCCGCCATGAGAATTTATAACGGTAAGGCTCTTATCAACTCCGTCAACGGTGAGAAGGAAAAGATGGACGCTGTTTTTCCGCTTGTAAAGAAATACGGCGGAACGCTTATCGCACTCACAATGGACGAGGGCGGTATCCCAAAAACAGCCGAAGAGAGAATTGCCATAGTCAATAAAATAGTTGACGAAGCGGCAAAATGGGGAATAGAGAAGAAGGATATCATAGTCGATCCGCTTGCTCTGACAATTTCTTCGGATACTACGGCGGCTCTCGAAACACTTCGAACTGTCGAGATGCTTAATAAAATGGGAATGAAGTCCTCACTCGGTATCTCGAACATCAGCTTCGGACTTCCCAAAAGAGACAAGATAACCTCGACATTCTATACCTGTTGCCTTGAAAAGGGACTCAACTGCGCTATCATGAATCCCTATTCGAGAAATATGATGGACGCTTATTATACCTTTATGGCTCTTCACAATATGGACGAGGCTTGCGTGAATTATATTTCCTATGCCGACTCATTGGGCGATGAGGTGCTTGTAAGCGGTGCTACCGCAAATAAAGGTACTGCTCAAAAAGAGACAAGCACAGGCTCGGGGCTTAAATATGCTGTCGTCAAGGGAATGAAGGATGCCGCCATAAGCTCAGCTAAGGAGCTTCTCGAGACAAGCGAGCCTCTTTCACTTATAAGCGACCACATTATTCCCGCACTTAATGAGATAGGTGAAGCGTTCGAAAAGGGAAAAGCCTATTTGCCACAGCTTCTCATGAGTGCCGACGCCGCTTCTGCCGCATTTGAGGAAGTCAAGCGCAAAATGCCGTCGACGGACGGTGCGGTCAAGGGCGAAATGGTACTTTGTACGGTTAAGGGAGATATTCACGACATCGGAAAGAACATCGTGAAGGTAATGCTCGAAAGCTACGGCTTCAAGGTGTATGACCTCGGCAAGGACGTAGACCCACAGGCGGTTCTTGACGCATGCATAGAGCACGACTGCAAGCTTGTTGGATTATCTGCCCTTATGACGACAACCGTCCCCGCCATGGCTGACACAATCGAACTTCTTCATAATTACAACAAGGATATAAAAGTTGTTGTTGGCGGTGCGGTTCTCACTCAGGACTATGCCGATATGATTTATGCCGATTTCTATGCTAAGGACGCCATGGATACCGTGAGATTCACGGAAAAATATTACGCAAATAAATAAGAAAAATACACTTTTTTTCACAGACCTCAAGGCACAAAGTAAATCTTTAGGCTTTGAGGTCGCTTTTTCTGATGTACCAAAATACAGTAAAATTTGTGTGGAAAAACGTCAAATAAACCTTACATAGATTTTACTTGACTTTTTATGTGAAAATCAGTAAATTATTACTTGCGTATGTAATTTGCAAAATGCAGGAGGTCGAAAGGCTTTAATGCTTCAAAAAATAAGGCAGCGCAGAGCTCTGTGAGGCTAAATGCCACGTGCTATCACGACATGCTCTTTTGACAATGGGCGTGTTCACAGAATTTGTCTGGTACGGGGAAATCCCGGAAGTTCGGTAAGTCGGCTGAAATCTAAGCTACGAAGGAAACATACACCACGGTCGGCAGTCTTATCGTCAGGGCGGAAACTTTAAGTCCGTCCGCAGTTTCGCACTGAAATTCTCTTTTACTTGGTGCGAAGCCGAAGATCTTATTGTTTGGGGGTTGGCTTATGAAAGAACCAATTATAACACTAAAAAATATCGCTGTTTCATATGACGGTGAGCAGGTGCTGAAGGACTTTAATCTTTACATTAAAGACGGAGAGTTCATCACGCTTCTTGGTCCATCGGGCTGCGGCAAGACCACGGTTTTGAGGACTATTGCGGGATTTATCAATCCTGATTCGGGTGATGTGCTTTTCGAGGGTAAGAGAATAAATGATGTTCCTCCGCACAAGCGCACCGTCAATACTGTTTTTCAGCGCTATGCACTTTTCCCGCATCTGAATGTTTACGATAATATCGCATTCGGAATGAGACTCAAAAAGAAGAGCGAAAGCGAAATCAAGGCTAAGGTTGATGAGCTTCTCGAGATGGTTAGCCTTAAGGGCTTGGCTCACAGAGGAATCGACAAGCTCTCGGGTGGACAGCAGCAGAGAGTTGCGATTGCAAGAGCACTTGCAAACGACCCGAAAGTTCTGCTACTTGATGAACCGCTTTCGGCACTTGACCTTAAGCTAAGAAAGGACATGCAGAGCGAGCTCAAGAAGATTCAGCAGGCAGTCGGAATCACATTCGTTTTCGTCACGCATGACCAGGAAGAGGCGCTTTCCATGTCCGATACAATTGTTGTCATGGACGGCGGCGATATTCAGCAAATCGGCACTCCTACCGATATATATAACGAGCCGAAAAATGCTTTTGTTGCAGACTTTATCGGCGAATCAAATATTCTTGACGGCACGATGATTGAGGATTACCTCGTTGAGGTTGCCGGCATTAGATTTAAGTCACTCGACTCGGGCTTCGGAAAAATGGCTCCAGTTGATGTTGTTATCCGACCTGAGGATATCGATATGTGCCCAGCCGACAGCAAGGGCGCACACATCATAGGTGAGGTTACAAGCGTAACTTTCAAGGGCGTTCACTATGAGATTATCGTTGATGTTGACGGCTTTAAGTGGATGATTCAGTCTACCGACTGCGTAAATGTCGGAGACAGAATCGGCTTGACGCTCACTCCTGACGACATACACGTTATGAAGAAGTCGAAGTACTCCGGAACATTCGGTGACTACTCGACCTTCTCGGACGAGATGGAGGAGGCTCTTCTCGGTGAGGAAGGCTCACAGGAGGAAGAGTGATGAAACATAAAGCCACAGCGGCACCGTACACAATTTGGATGATAATTTTCATTGTCGTTCCGCTTTTCATGGTTGCCTTTTTCGCATTTACCGATTCATCGGGAGCATTCACTCTCGAGAACATCACAACTGTAGGAAGATATTCCAATGTCTTCTTGCGCTCGATTCTTTTGGGAGCAATCGCAACTGTTGTTTCCTTTATACTCGGTTATCCGCTTGCCTACATAATCTCAAAAATCAAGGTAAGCAGTCAGACGATACTTATCATGCTGATTATGGTTCCCATGTGGATGAATTTCTTGCTCAGAACCTACGCATGGATGTCACTTCTTGAGGATCAGGGTATTATCAACAATGCTCTTGCCGCAATCGGACTGCCGAGAATTCACATGATTAATACGGCTGGCGCTGTCGTTCTCGGAATGGTATATAACTATCTTCCGTACATGATACTTCCGATTTACTCCGTGCTCACAAAAATGGATAATTCTGTTATTGAAGCGGCAGAAGATTTGGGTGCAAACAAAACTCAGGTTTTCATGAAAGTAATTTTCCCCATGTCTATGCCCGGAATCATCAGCGGCGTAACTATGGTGTTCGTTCCTGCCGTTTCTACCTTTATTATCTCGAAGATGCTCGGTGGCGGAGGAAATCTGCTCATCGGTGACCTTATCGACATGCAGTTCCTCGGTTCGTCATATAATCCGAACCTCGGCTCGGCTATTTCTCTTGTTCTCATGATACTTATCTTCATTTGTATGGGAATTATGAACCAGTTCGACGACGGCGACGACGCACAGGGAGGAGGAATGCTCATATGAAAATCCTCTCTAAGATATACGTGACTCTCGTCTACATATTTTTATATGCGCCGATTGTCGTTTTGATTATCTTCTCTTTTAACGATACCGCAACCTACAGCCGTACTGTTTTCAGCGGATTCACAATCAAGTGGTATAAGCAGCTTTTTGAGGACAGACTGATTCTTGAAGCACTCAGAAACACACTGATAATCGCAGTCATTGCCGCTGTTGTTTCCACGGCTATCGGAACGATCGCCGCCATAGGCATAAGCAAGATGAACAAACTGCCGAGAAAGCTTATGATGACAGTCACGAACATTCCTATGATTAACCCCGATATCGTAACAGGCGTTTCTCTCATGCTTTTGTTTGTTTTTGCCGTCAATCTTCTTCATCTCAAGAGCCTCGGTATGGTGACGCTTATCATCGCTCACATCACGTTCTGTTTGCCGTATGTCATTCTTTCGGTTTTGCCGAAATTAAGACAGCTTCCGCCAAACCTCTATGAGGCTGCTCAGGACTTGGGCTGTCCGCCTGCAAAAGCATTTTTCAAGGTAGTTTTGCCGCAGATTATGCCCGGTATCATCACGGGAATGATGATGGCGTTCACGCTTTCAATCGACGATTTCGTCATCTCTTATTTCTGCTCGGGAACAACTCAGACCCTTCCGATTTATATTTACTCCATGACAAGAAAGAGAATTTCCCCTGAGATTAACGCTCTCTCAACCGTTCTCTTTACGGTTATTCTCGTTCTGCTGATAATCATCAATGTCAGACAGTCTAAGGATAAAAAGAAGGAGGGCAAGCACGCATGAAATTTCGCACATTAAAGAAATTTTTATCAGTCCTTATGCTTTTAGCTCTCGTTTTTTCCATAAGTGCGATTCCAGCATTTGCCGATGAATCTGAGGAGGATGCCGAAGAGGAAGCGGCAGAGGAAACCCACACCGAGGGCACAAGCGGAGTTACTATCAATGTCTACAACTGGGGCGAATATATCGCAAACGGCACGGACGGATACATTGACGTTAACAAAGCTTTCACCGAGGCTACGGGAATAGGCGTCAATTACACTACATTCGATTCCAACGAGTCAATGTACGCAAAGCTTTCGGGTGGCGGTGCCGACTATGATGTTATCATTCCTTCCGATTATATGATTTCAAGACTTATCGCAGAAGATATGCTCTCTGAAATCAATTACGATAACATTCCGAATTACAAGTATATCGACGATGAGTTCAGAAATCTCGAGTATGACCCCGAGAATAAGTACTCCGTGCCTTATACATGGGGTGTCGTAGGTCTTTTCTACAATACGGATTTTGTCACGGAAACTCCCACAAGCTGGAGTGTTCTCTGGGACGAGAAGTATTCGGGAAAAATCCTTATGTTTGATAACCAGAGAGATGCATTTGCTATTGCCGCATCAATGCTGGGATTCTCGCTCAATTCTACCGATGAGGATGAATTGATGGAGGAAGCTTCGCTTCTTAAGGAGCAAAAGCCGCTTGTTCAGGCTTATGTTATGGACCAGATTTTTGATAAGATGGAATCTGGCGAGGCATGGCTTGCTCCGTACTACTGCGGCGATGCGGCTATTCTTTGTGATGAGGTCGACAATATCGCATTCTGCTTCCCTGAGGAGGGCTCTAACTTCTTTGTTGACGCAATGTGCATTCCCAAGACAAGCGAGCACAAGGAGGCTGCTGAGGCTTACATAAACTTCATCTGCAACCCCGAGATTGCCGGTCAGAACATGGAGTATGTCGGCTACGGCGTACCTGAGACCGAGGCTAAGAAGTATATGGATGAAGAGGTTGTAAACAACCCCGTCAATTACCCAAGCAGTGAGGTCATCGCGAACACCGAGGTTTTCGTAAATCTCCCTGATGAAACATCTTCTCTTCTCGACACCCTCTGGGCAGAGGTCAAGATGGGCGGCCCCGGTTCAACCTACACGCTCATTGCCATTATCGCAGTATTCTTATTCACATATATTGCTATAGTGGTTCATAAGAAAAGAAAACGCAAGCGTGAAATGGCGTAAAATTTAAAAGTATCAATACAAATGAAAAGACTCTGACTTCAATTTGTCAGAGTCTTTTTTAATGCTTGAATCAAGTTTAAATCTACTTCTCAAGCTCAATATACTTCCTCACAGGATACTTTGTCACCGCAAGGCGATACACGCTGTTTTTTTCGATTTCCTTTATTGACTTCATGCCTGTCA